>DATLPP010000285.1:0-5649 GCA_035535615.1 Candidatus Udaeobacter sp. | reverse complement strand
GGCGACAAGACGCGATCGGCACTCCTCGCGACCGCGCGAGAACACGAGATCAGCGTGGGTGAGGCGCTCGAGAAGGCTCACCTCATCACCACGATCCAGCGCAGGCAGCAGGACGCGCTGATCTCGTTCGGCAAGGTGATGGCCCGCCTCCGCGCCGCTGCGGAACAGCTCGCGCTGCCGCGGCTCATCGACGAGCTCGTCGTCCTGACCGGTTACGAGAACTATCTAAAGGACGGGACGGAGGAGGGCGAGGAGCGCTGGGCAAACGTGCAAGAGCTGCGCACGCTGGCCGAGGACTACGTCGCGCTACCGCAGGAAGACCAGCTTCCGAGCTTCCTCGAGGAGATCGCGCTCGTCTCCGATGTCGACGAGTACAAGGACGCCAAACCCGCGGCGACGCTCATCACGATGCACGCGGTCAAGGGCCTCGAGTTTCCCGTCGTATTCATGACCGGAATGGAAGAGGGCGTGTTCCCGCACATCCGCGCGATCGACAGCGGGAAGGAATCGGAGCTGGAAGAAGAGCGGAGGCTCTGCTACGTCGGCATCACGCGCGCGAAGGACCGCGCGTATCTGACGTACGCGCGCCGCCGATCGCTGTTCGGTCGCACGAACATGAATCCGCCGTCGCGCTTTCTGATGGAGCTGCCGAGCGAAGGCGTCGAGCTTCGCGGCAATGTCGAGACCGAGGAGCGTGACTCGTGGGCCGAGCTCGATTGGGAGCGCGATCGCGGCCGCTACGAAGAGCGCAAACAGGCGCGGCGCGACGCGATGCTCGCGGGTCTTCCCGCCTCGTGGAGTGGTCGCGCGACGAAGCAGCGCACCGCGGTCGCGTCCGACGCGCGCTTTCGCGCCGGAGACCGCGTGGTCCATCCATCGCTCGGCGAGGGCATGGTCGTGTCGAGTGTCGCTCGCGACGACGATGAAGAGGTCACCGTCGCGTTTCCCGACAAAGGCGTGAAGAAGCTGATGGCGAGTTTCGCGAAACTTGCGCGCGCCGAGGGCCCGCTCGGTCGCTGAGGACTCAACCGGCACGCTGCTTGCCCGATTTGGGGCATGGGGCAAGTTGGGGGAGCGGTACGCCGGAGGTCTCCGCGCCTGGAGATTCGTCTGCCGCTCACGGGGTCGTCCGATATCGCTTTTGGTCTCGTTCTGCGAAAGCCGCGCCGGCGCCGCCGCAAGCGCAGCGCGGTCCGTCGATGGACCGCGACGGTGACGACCGCGGCGTGTTGCGTGATCGCCGCCGTGATCCCGATCTGGACGGTGATCGCGTCGCCCGAGCTGGAGCGCCTTGGAGCGCTGGCGCTCGCGAAGCCGCAGACGCCGATCGTTGCGCTGGCTCGCACCGATTCGCCCGAACGAGCCGTGGTCGTCGCTCGCGGTGCGCCGATCACCGCTCTGCGTGAGGACCCGCCCGGCCTGCAGGTCCACGCGGTCGAGTCGGGCGAGACGATCCTTTCCATCGCGGCCAGATTCGGGATCACCCCGCAAACGCTCGCCTACAACAACGCCATCAAGGACACCGCGGAGCTGCGGCCGGGTCAGTCCCTGGTGATCCCTCCGATCGACGCGGCGATCCATGTCGTTCGCGATGGCGAGACGCTCTCGGGTATCGCGGCGAGCTTCGGCGCCGATCCCGACACGGTGCGAACGGTCAACAGCGTCGCGTTCGAGCCGGCCGATGTCGTGACCGGCCGCGTCCTGTTAGTCCCGATGCCCGAGGGCCGTTATCCCGGGTTCCGCCTCGTGGTGAGCGACGCCCCGCGTGTCTTCGCGCCGCGCATCAGGTGGCCGACCGAGGGGATCGTGACACAGCTCTTCTCGCAGGTGCACACCGGGATCGACATCGCCGCGCCGTACGGATCCGCGGTCGTCGCGAGCGATTCGGGGACCGTCACGGAGGTCGGCTGGCGCGGACCCGGCGGGCTCTCGGTCTGCATGCTGCTCGACTGGGGCCTCGAGATCTGCGACTACCACCTTTCGGCGACGCAGGTGGAGCTCGGCGAGCGCGTGGTCGTGGGTCAGCGGATCGCGTCGGTCGGTTCGAGCGGCGTCTCGACGGGACCGCACGTGCACTGGGAAGCGCGAACGAACGGCGTGCTCGTCGATCCCATGACCTATGCGCCGATGGGTCCGACGGTGGTCAGGGTCGGAGGCGCGACCGGCTCACCGTAGTTTGGTTAACTAGCGGCACGCTCCGGATCGTCGCGCAACGACAAATCCTTCGCCCGGTACACCAGACGCCTCAGAGATGCTCAGCTGAGAGTCCGCCTTGGTCCACGTGGCGGTCGCGAGACCCGACCCACAGAGCCGCCAGCCCTCACCGGTCAGGAACGGTGCGAGTGTCCCGCGCGCGCTCGCGTTCATCGCGGCGCCGCAGTCGACTCGCCACTCCACCTGATCTGTTCCCAGCACGGTTGAAACGATCCGGCATCCCGACGGCAGGGCGACGGGAAACTGTTCGTCCAGTGGCAGGCGCTGCCACGTCAAGGCGCCATCGATCGTCCGCGCGAGGAACGTTGTGCTGGCGGAGCCCTCGTAGGCGTGGACCGTCGCGACCGCGGCCTTTCCATCGATCGGCGCAAGGGCGCCGACGCTCCAGATGCCGGAGTCACCGTTCGAACGCCGCCACGTCCGACCGCCGTCGGCTGTGACAAGTACTCCACCCGCTCCGGCGCCCGCGCCGGTGTCGATCCGAATCCAGCCGGCTGTCGCACTGGTGAATTGCGGCGCCCCCAAAAATCCCGCCGCGGACGCGAGCGGTGGCGTTGGCCCCCACCAGGGAATCTCCGGCCGCTGGAGAGTCGTCCAGGTCGCCCCGCCGTCGGTCGTCGCGTAGAGGGTGTAGCCGACGCAGCCACCCATGGCGCAATAGGAGGTGTCACTCCCGAGGGCCCAACCATCGCGCGTGTTCACAAAAGAGACCTGAAGCAGAGGAGATTGCCCAGAAGCACGAAATTGCCGGGCCCATGTCCGGCCTCCGTCGTGTGTCACCAACACCGAGGCCTCGGCCGAGGTACGGAGCACCATCCACCCGGTGCTTGCATCGACGAAGTCGAGCGACGTCATCGCTCCGTCGACGACGGCGAGCTGGCTCCATGTCGATCCATCCGATGTTCCCCACAAGCGCGTGCACTCGTCGACGCTCGTGCGGCACGGAGGGGCCGGCTGAACGACCCACGCGTGCCCCGTATCAAGAACGGCAAGCTGCCCCAGCGGGCCGAACCCTCCGGACCCTCCGGCTGCGAACACTTGTACCCAGGTTCCTCCGCCGTCATTCGTTCGGAGAACTGCTCGCGTGCACTTCGCGTAGCAACCGGATGGGTCGTCGATCGACCCCAAGAGCCACCCGGTGTTCGCATCAACGAACTTGATTTGATCGGTCGACCCTTTCTGAAGGGCGAGTCGCTCCCAGTGATCACCGCCGTCGGTCGTCCGGAGAAGAGCTCGACCAGCGGCATCGTCTATCGCGACCCAACCATTCGATCGCGAGATGAAGTCGACCGCCCCAAGGGAGGTAGGACCCGCGAACGCCGCCGGCGCTGCCGACCCGGTCACCGATGGCGCGGCGGTCGGTTCGACCCGTTCTGGTGGACTTGGTGCGTCCGTGGACGTCGGCGACGGGTTCGTCGTGGCGGAAAAGCACGACGCCAGAAGACTCGCCGCTATCGCAAGACTGAGTCGCTTCATACGACAGATGGTCGCCTACGCCGAGTCGCCGGGCGTCCGAGTTGTGGAGCCAGAAGTCGTACAAAGGACTCGTATACGAGAATCCATGTGATGACGACTTCGAGCGTCCAAACGCGCATCGCGGAGTTGCGCGAAAAGATCGAGAAAGCCAATTACGAGTACCACGTCCTCGATCAGCCGACGATCGCCGACGAAGCGTACGACGCCCTCATGCGCGAGCTCCAATCGCTCGAGGCCGCCCACCCTGAGCTCGTCACGCCGGAGTCGCCCACGCAGCGCGTCGGTGCACCCGCCTCGACGCGATTCGCGCCGGTCCAGCACGCCGCGCCGATGCTGTCGTTGTCGAACGCGTTCAACGAAGAGGAGCTGCGCGCCTTCGATCAGCGCGTGCGGAAGCTTCTCGGCCGCGATGAGGTCGGCTACGTGTGCGAGCTGAAGATCGACGGTCTCGCCATGAACCTCACGTACATGGACGGGAAGTTCGTGCAGGGTGCTACGCGTGGTGATGGACTCGTCGGCGAGGACGTCACCGGCAACCTCCGGACGATCAAATCCGTCCCGCTCTCGCTGCGCGAGCCGGTGAAGGGCCGGGTCGACGTTCGCGGCGAGGTGTACCTGCCGACCGCGTCCTTCGAAGCGACTAATAGGGAGCGCGCCGAGCGGGGCGAGCCGCTCTTCGCGAACCCGCGCAACGCCGCCGCCGGGGCCGTCCGGCAGCTCGATCCGAAGGCGACGGCGAAACGGAACCTCGCGATGTGGTCGTACAGCTCCGCGGGGCTGGAGGTGACGTCCCAGAAGGAGCTCCTCGAACGCCTCCAGAAGCTCGGTTTGCGGGTTAACCCGCACTGGCGTACCGCGAAGACGCTGGACGAGGTGATCCGTTTCATCGACGAATGGAAGGAGAAGCGCCACACCCTTGATTACGGGACAGACGGCGTTGTGGTCAAGGTCGACAAGATCGCGGACCAGGAGCGCCTCGGATATGTCGCGCGCAGCCCGCGGTGGGCAACGGCCTTCAAGTTCCCGGCGGAGCAGGCCACGACGACGATCGAGGACATCCTCGTCTACGTCGGTCGGATGGGCACGCTCACTCCGGTGGCCGCGCTCGCGCCCGTCCTCGTCGGCGGAACGACCGTGAAGCGCGCGACCCTCCACAACCTCGACGAGATCCGCCGGCTCGACGTCCGCAAGGGCGATCGGGTCATCATCCAGCGCGCAGGCGACGTGATTCCCGAGGTCGTGCGCGTCGAGATCGATGCGCGCGAAAAGGGCAAGACGTACCCCGAGTTCGATATGCCCGCGAAGTGCCCCGTCTGCGGTGGTGACGTGATCCACCCCGAGGGCGAGGTCGCGTACTACTGCGGGAACCCTGTGTGTCCGGCGAAGAGTGGACAGCGCATCGGGTATTTCGTCTCTCGTGGAGCGATGGACATCGAAGGACTCGGCTGGAAGACGATCGAGGCGCTCATGGAGATCGGCCTCGTGCGCGATCCCGCGGATATCTTCGACCTTACCGTCGAGAAGCTCCTCACCGTCGAGCGCTTCGCCGAAAAGAGCGCGACGAACATCTACGAGCGCATCCAGGCCGCAAAGGTGCGGCCGCTCTCGCGCATCCTTCTCGCGCTCGGCATCCGGCACGTCGGCGACTCGACCGCGGATGACCTCGCTCGATGGCTCGCGGCCCGCCTTCCCAAGAATGCTGATCTCGCCGCGGTGTTCGACGTCCTGCGGAACGTGTCAGTCGACGAGCTGCAATCCATCGAGGGCATCGGCGGCGTCGTCGCCGAGAGCATCAAGGAGTACTTCTCGAGATCCGACGAACAGGAGTTCCTCGACAAGCTCGTGCGCGCCGAGATCGCGCCGGTGATGCCCGCGCCGCGCCCGGCCGCAGTCGCCGGTCCGTTCGCTGGAAAGACCGTCGTGTTCACAGGGACGCTCGAGCGGCGTTCGCGCGAAGAC
>DATLPP010000284.1:0-9685 GCA_035535615.1 Candidatus Udaeobacter sp. | reverse complement strand
GCGCCGCGCTCGTCCTTGATGGCGCCGGTGATCTTCGAGTGCGGATCCAGCTGCACGACGCTCGTCGCATCGGCGTCGAGCACGTCCGCCCACGTTCGGCCCTCGGCGAGCCGCGTTGGTGCGTGCGGCGTGACGAGGACGGAATAGGTGCCGGGCCGCAGGCCGAGTCGGGCGGTTCCAGACGCGCTCGTTTCGCCGCAACGCTCCTGCGCGCCCGCGACCGTGAACGCGCAGACGTTCGCGCCGACGACGGGCGCACCGGCCGCCATCGTCACGATCACCGCGAGCGTCCTCGTCGCCCCCGTGGCCCTCGGCGCGGCCGACGGCGGCGACGAGCTGGCCTGGCAGGCGACGATGAGCGCGGCGAAGAGAGCGAGCCGAAAGAGCTTCACCGTCCTATGTTCGCCTAGGGCCGGTGGCCGATTCCTCCCTTTGAGCGGCTGCGAAGGTTGCAAGAAGGTGGGAGATCTCGGCGAGCGGCCCGGCGACCTCCTCGCCCTGCTCCCTGTCCATGAGGTCCCGCATGGCCTCGCGGATGGGCTTGCCCTCGCTCAGCACAAGGTGTGTCTGCTCGGTGATGGGCATGACGACGCCGCGCTTTGAGGCGGCGCGATAGGTCGCTTCCGCCGTCGACATCCCCTCCGCGACCTGGCCTCCGAGGCGCTGCGTGATCTCGCCCACCGGGACGCCCTTCGCGAGCATCTCGCCGACCATGCGGTTGCGCGAGAACTTGCTGGTGCACGTGGCAATGAGGTCGCCGAAACCCGCGAGACCGGCGACGGTGAGCGGATTCGCGCCCTCCGCGAAGCCGTAGCGCGCGATCTCCGCGAGGCCTCTGGTGACGAACCCAGCTTTGGCGTTCTCGCCGTAGCCCATTCCGTCGATCGCGCCCGCGCCGAGGGCGATGATGTTCTTCAGCGCTCCGCAGAGCTCCACCCCGACGACGTCGGCGTTCGTATACACGCGGAACATCGGCGTACCAACGAGCGATTGGAAGTGGCGGGCAGTCGCGGCGTCGACGGACGCGATCACGGTGGGCGCTGGAAGGCCGGCGGCGATCTCGCGGCTGATGTTCGGGCCGGAGAGGACGGCGACCCGATCCGGCGGAAGCGCTTCGGCCCAGAGCTGACTCATACGCCGGCCGTCATCGGCAAGCCCTTTCGTCGCGGAGAGGACGCGGTGCGCCTTGCGGAGCTTCGGCGACACGCGGTCGCGCAGCTCGCGAACGCCGCGGCTCGGAGTCGCGACGATGAGATCGTCCGACGCCAGCGCCCGATCGAGATCGGCGGTCACCTCGACGCGATCGGGCACGCGGATCCCGGGGAGGTACGTACGGTTCTCGCGCCGCATTGCGATATCTTTCGCCTGCGCCGGGTCTCGGACCCAGAGAATGACGTCCTTGCCGCCGTCGCGCGCGAGGATGGTCGCGAGTGTCGTGCCCCAGGACCCGGCCTGGAGCACGGTCGCCGTCACGACGTGCCGACGCGCGGCTCGACCCCGCGAACGATGCGCTCGATGTTCGCCTTATGCCGGATGAAGACGACGGTCCCGGCGATCACGATGAAGGCGAACGTCCACCAGTTGAAGTGGAGCCAGCCCGTCGCGCAGAAGAGCAGGTAGCCGACAAGCGCACCGACGACCGACGAGAGCGAGCTCACCGACACCATCCGGGTCAATGCGAGGGCGATCGCGAAGAACGCGACCGCCGACGCCCACGCCGGTGTGGCCACGAAGAGAAGCGCGCCGAACCCGGTCGCGACGCCACGGCCGCCGCGGCCGCGCAGCGTCACCGGCCAGCAGTGGCCCACCACCACGAACACGGCCGCGACCGCCTCGGCGAGCGGACGTCCGCTGTTCCCTTCGGAGAAGACGAGCTGTGCGAACACGACCGCGAGAGACCCTTTCAGGATGTCGAAGATCGCCACGAGCAGCCCCGCCCCGGTGCCGAGCGTGCGGAAGGTGTTCGTCGCGCCGGTCGAGCCAGAGCCGACTGTGCGCAGATCGACGTTGCGATAGATGCGACCGACGATGTAGCCGCTCGAGATCGAGCCAACGAGATACCCGACAAGTCCAACGATGAGCAGGGCGACGGCGGAAGGCAGAGAGTCGATCACTCGCGTGCTCCGCGAAGCTCGATCTTGATCGGCGTTCCGTGGAAGTCATAGCGCTCGCGGATCTGGTTCTCGAGATAGCGCGTATACGAGAAGTGCACCGCTGCGGGGCGATCCACGAAGAACACGAACGTCGGCGCTGGGCCCTTCGCCTGGGTCACGTGATGAAAACGTACCTCCTTGCCATTCCGATCACTCGGCGGTGGATGGGCCACCACGGCTTCGGTCAGGAGCCGATGGAGATCGGACGTGGAGATCCGCTTCTTGCGCTCGTCGACGACCGCAACGGCCGCGTTGAGTGCGTCCTCGACGCCGCGGCCGGTCTTCGCCGACACCAGGCGGTGATCCATCCACGCTGCGAACTGGAATTCCCGCGCGATCTCGCTCTCGACGGACGCCGTCGTCTCGGGGCTGCGTGCGACCAGATCCCACTTATTGACCGCGAGCACAAGGCCGATATACGCCTCGAGCGCATAGCCCGCAATGTGCAGGTCCTGCGCGGTGATGCCCTCGGTGGCGTCGGTCATGAGGATCGCGGCGTCGGCCCGCTCTAACGCGCGCACGGTGCGTAACAACGCGAACTTCTCGATGCCCTCGTCGATATGCCCGCGGCGCCTGATGCCGGCCGTGTCGATCAAGCGGATGCGCCGGCCCTCGCGCTCGATCACCGTGTCGATGGCGTCACGGGTGGTGCCGGGGATCTCGCTCACCACGGCGCGCTCCTCGCCGGCGAGCCGGTTGAGGAAGCTCGACTTTCCGACGTTTGGCCGGCCGACGATCGCGATGCGCGCCTCGTCCGTATCGGTCTCGTCGTCGCTGGGCGGCGGAAGCTTCGCGACCACCGCGTCGAGGAGGTCGCCGGTCCCGATGCCCTGGAGCGCGGACACGGTGTGGAGCTCACCGAGACCCAGCTCGTAAAACTCCGCCGCCTGCGCCTCGGTCTTCCACGATTCGGACTTGTTCGCGGCCATCACCACCGGTTTCCGGCTTCGGCGCAGGCGGTCCGCGACGTCGTGCTCGACGGGGAGGATCCCGGACTGCGCGTCGACCACGAACATGACGACGTCGGCTTCTTCGATCGCGGCCTCCGCCTGGCGCCGGACTCCCGCCTCGACCTCGCTCGTGCCGTCGTCGAGGCCGCCGGTGTCCACAAGCGTGAACTCGCGACCCCGCCACTCGACGGTCGCGTAAAGGCGATCCCGCGTGGTCCCCGGCTCGTCCTCGACGATCGCGATGCGGTCACCGACCAGGCGATTGAAGAGGGTCGACTTTCCGACGTTCGGACGGCCTACGACGGCGACGAGATCACGCCTCACCCGCATACCCTACGGCGCAGAGTGGCGGCCACACCACGAAAGCGCCTGCTCTCGCCCGAGCTCTCTCGCATCGTGGCTTCGCTCGACAAGGGTCGCGACCGCGCGGGTGCGCCTCTTCCGCGCGTGACCGCGGCGACGGAGAGCGTCCCGCTGCTCTTCGCCGCGGGACGCCGCGCGATCCTTCGCGGCGAGCGCGACGAGGCGCGCCTCTGGTTCACCCGCGCGCAGTCGCGCACATCGCGCACGACCGCCGAGCCGCTCCGCGCACGCCTGGCGTTCGAGCTGGGCTGCATCCTCCTCGACGACGGCGGCACCGAGGCGACCGAGTCCGTCATCGCGTGGGCCGAATCGTTCTCGCGGAGCCCGTCGAGCGACATCCTTCACCTCCGAGCCCTCATCGCCGACCGGCGTGGCGAACGGAGGGAGGCGATCGCGTTCTATCGCCGAGCGATCGCGAAGGCGGGATCCGCCGTGAGCCCGCTCAGCCGCGTGCTCGAGCTGCGCAATCTCGCTGAGACGCTCGCGCACGAGAGCCCGGCGGAGGCCCTCACGATGTATCGCCACGCGCTCGAGACGCTGCGTGCGCACGATCTCGACCCGCGGCTCGCGCCGGCCCTGCATAACGGCTTCGCCTACGCCGCGATCTGCGCGGCCGATCTGGATCTCGCCGAGACCGAGCTCGTTGCGGCGAGCCGCGACGCGCTCCGTCTCCACATACCGCTGATGCACGCATACGCGCTGTACAACCGATCGATCGTCGCGGAGCTACGCGACAACATCGACGGCGCGAGCGAGGCCCTCGTTCAGGCCCGCGAGGTGAGCGAGTCCGCGAGGCTGCGCGACCTTGTCGCGTGGTGCTGGATCCGAGAGTCGTGGATCGCGATCAAGCGAAAGGACCGTTCCGCTGCGAATCGTGCGGCGGCGTCCGCGCGAAAGCTTTCGGGACCATCCCATGCCGAAGCGCTATCGACGCTCGACGCAATGTTCACGCTCGTCGAGGGCGATCATCTGGAGGCTGCGAAGATCTTCGGCGTGCTCGCGAACAGGTATCTCGCGCGTTCGGATTTCGTGACCGCGGTCGCGCTCTTGCTCTGGCGTGCCGTCGCGTATCGCACAGCCAACGCCCCCAAGGGTGCGAAGGCTGCCGCGCGGGAAGCGTGCGCGCTGCAGCGACGCGGACCGGTGCGTGTCTCGCCCAGCTGGTGGGCGAGCGAACTCGTGGAGGCGGCGCGTGTCGACGGCGGAGAGCGATGCGCCGACAACCTGCTCGAGACGACGGTGGGCATCCTCGACGCCCCGAGGGAGGCGGTGGAGGTCAACGGCGACGAGGTCCGTGTTGCCGGGGTCCCTCTGCCGCCGGATGCGTGGCAGCGCAGATCGGGAGCCCGCGTGCTGCGGCGCCTCTTCGGGCTACTCGTCGGGGCGCACCCGCGCGTGCTGTCACGCGATGTCCTCGCCGACGAGCTGTGGCCCGAGAGCGAAGGCGACAAGGCCGTGCGGAATTTGTATGCGGCCACAAAGGACTTACGTCGGGTGCTGGCTGCCGCGCCGGGCTTACGGGTCGTCGCGCGCGGCGGCGGCTACGCGGTCGATGCCGAGCCGAACGTGAGGATCGGGATGTAGGCATTGGCCGCCCGAGTCTCAACGCACACCGGCGGTTCCCTGAAAGACCAAGACCCGACCATCCGCCAGCCACATTGCCCTTCCCCCGATCGCCGGCTGCGATGGATCTGGCGCCCGGAGGTCGGTGAGCACAAAGCCTTCGCCAGCACAGCAGGTCCCATCGAGCAGATACCGGCCATCCGGAGAGAGCGTCGGCGCATGACCCATGTAACGCTGCTTCTCGATGCCGTCGAATGAGAAGACCACGAAGAGGAGCCGCGAACCTTCACCCTGCTCGCCGGACTCACGCGCTAGAGCGAAGTCTCCCGTCAGCAGCGACGTCACCCCGAGATCGGCCCCATCGAGGGTTCCCACTGTCCGGCCGGATGCAACGTCCACGATGCGCGCTTGCGCTTTGGGTGCCGACGGGTCGCACTCGACCGCAGCGAGGCGGACATCGTCATTGGACCAGGCGAGTCGCGCGCCGCTCTGGTTGGGGCACTGGTCATGGTGGTCCGCGATCATCCGGATCGAGCCCGAGCCGAGCCCGACGATCACGAGGTTGTCGCTCCATCCGAGCGCGAGGGAGCTCCCGAGGGGCGAGACCGCCACTGTCTGCGGCGCCCCGAGTGCGCGGAGATCGGCCACCTTCCGCACCGCGCTGCCGTCAGCCGCGCCGACCCATACCGCGTCCCCGACAAGAACGACGCGATCGTTGCCCGCCCAGCCGCCGAGGATAAGCGGGCCGCTCGCCTCCGGCGGCACAGGCAACGTCACGGTTGCGTGACTTCGTAGATCGAAGATCCGCGGAGCGTGCCCGGTTGGCCGACTAGCGGTCTGGTACATCAGCACCTTTCGGCCGTCCGGCGAGAAGCTCAGGGTGTCGACCGCGCTTACGCGGACGGCCGGCTCACGCGGTGATCGGGCGCCCGCGAGCAACTCGTCGACCGAGTACGTGCTCACAACGATCGACGGAGGGAGAGTCAGGACCACAAAGAACAGGTCGACGACCGTCAAGCCGTCCGCGGATACTGATTCGGGCGCTTTGAACGCCAAGTTGTTCTCGCTCGCCGGGACCCTGAGGTTGACGGTGCGATCGTCGGCCCACGAGATCGAAGCGCTTCGCGGAAGCCAGCGCTCCACGCTGGCGCGGTCCATCGCCACCGGGAACGTGATGACGATCGACTCCGGAGTCTCCCCATCGACTTGAGCCGTTGCACCCTGCTTGAGCTCCGCGCCGTTCACGGTGATACGCACGGCGGTACCAGGCAGGTGTCTTGGAGCCGTCGTCGCTGTCGGTGACGCCGGGGCTTCGTAGGTCGGCGCCGGATTCGTCGCCGACGGAGCCGCAGCCGTGCCTGGCGCCCGGCCGCACGCGCTGATCAGAGTCGCAGCGGCGAAAGCGCCGACCACGAGGGTCGACCGTTTCAAGCCCCCTCCGCGCGATCGCGACGTGGCACACGCAGGAGCGCGATACCCGCGCAGATGAGGGCGATGCCGATCGAAATGAGCATGCGGAGAGCGTGCGCTGTGGATTGGGGGACGCCCTAGGGGACGCTCAGGCGGCGAGCTTCTCCGCGCGCTCCTTCACTTCGAGGAGCGTTTCCATGGGAGTGGAGCAGCCGCCGATCAGGCCGACGCGGGTCTCGCCGCGGACCCACTCCGAGCGGAGCTCGTCCGCGTTTTCGATGTGGTACGCGTTGCGGCCCTGCATCTTCGCGAGGTTCACGAGCTCGCGCGTGTTCGCCGAGTTCTTCCCGCCCACGACGATGATCGTGTTCACCTGTTCGGCGAGCTCGCTCGCGGCGTGCTGACGCTTCACGGTGACCGGGCAGACCGTGTTGAAGACCTTCGTCTCCTGCGAGATCTCGGAAACGTGTGAAACCAGGTCTTTGAATGCCCAGGGAGGCTGCGTCGACTGCGAGACGACGCCCGCCTTCTTCATCCGCGGGAGCTTCTCCCACTCTTCCTTCGTTTCGACGACCGTCGCCGCGGGCGCAAAACCGAGGAGCCCGATGACCTCTGGATGCTCGGGCGTGCCGAGGATGATCACTCTGTAGCCCTCGTCCGCGAGCTGCTTCGTGAAGCGCTGCGCGCGGAGCACGAGCGAGCACGTCGCGTCGATGCACTCGAGGCCCTGCGCCTCGATCTTCGCGCGCATCTCCGGCGGGACGCCGTGCGCGCGGATGACGACGATGCCTTCCTTCGCCTCGGACGGATCCTTGATGACCTTCACGCCGAGCGCGCCGAGCCGTTCGCTGATCTTCGGGTTATGGACGACCTGCCCGAGGTTGTGAACAGGGCGACCGGTTTCTGCCGCGGCCTCGGTCAGCTCGACCGCTTTCTTGACCCCGAAACAGAACCCGTTCTCGCGCGCGAGGAGCACTTCCACGACCTCAAGTGTACGGGTCGATCTCCGGCTAGCGGAGGCTCACAGGAAACGCGTGTTACCCCCTAAATCGATCATCTCAATGGCCATATCAATGCATCTCGCTACCGAAGCATCACCGTGCCCAGGAAGACCTCGCTCGCCGGTTGGATCGTCGTCACATTGCCCGTCATGAGCTCGTGCACTTCCCAACTCGACGCGCCCGACTGAGCTCCGGGCACCAGCACCGCAGTCCCGTCAGGACGAGTGAGCTGGCCGCCGAGTGAGCCACCGTCGGGAAGTGCGAAGAGGATCGTTCGACGTCCGGTTGCCGGATCCCAGCGCTCGACCCGCTTGTTGTGGAACGAACTGTCGAAGGTGCCGACCATGTACACGATCTCGGACGAGCGCGGCCACCAGTGCGCGGTGCCAAATTGCTCGCCAGGGAACGACAGTGTTGTCTGCGCCTCGAAGTTCTCGGTCGGCCAGACCTTGACCGTCTTCTCGAAGATCCAGCTGCCGCGGACCTGGGAGCCGTCGGGGGACATCTCCATACCGATGATCTCGAGTGGCGTCTCGTACCGCTGCGCCGCTGCACTGCCACGAATCACCGTGTAACCGAAGTTGTAGCCACCCGGTCCGGTCTCGAACGCCGCGACAAGGTCGCGCGAGCGCTGCCAACCCAGCGGCATCAACGTCGGCCCGTTCGTGGATATGCGGTGCCGCTCCCGGAAGGTGCCACCGTCGATGTCGATTGTGAGGAGCACGGAAGCGAGCGCATCCGGTGCGCCGTCTTGAGCGGCGGTCACGGCGAAGCCACCGTCGTCGCTCGCCCACCCGATGCCTCGTCCGAACAGTCCCGCCGGCAACCGTCCGACCACGGTGTCTGCCCCACCGATCACGTTGCGAACATGAAGCTCGGAAACGCCGGCGGTGGTGACCCAGACCGCAACGCGGCGGTGCTCAGAGTCGAGGACAAAGCTGGGAACAGTCCCGAGGCTCTGCGGATCGTTCTCGGAGCGAACGATGAGAGTCGAGTTGCGGCTGGTGATGAGGCCGTAAATCTCGCTCGCCGCGACGGTGAACGCGGCCGATCGGCCGGCCGCGCTGATGGTGTTTCCCGCGCGGTCCTGCACGTTGGCGACGGTGACGACGTACTGACTGCCCAACGTCAAAGGGTTGCTCAGCGCGAGCGAGGCCTGCGTACATGTCGCATTGGCCGTCGCGGTGATCGTCTCCGCCACCGAGCCGCCGCTAGGGGCCGTGAGGGAATAGTTCGTCGCGGTGGCGATGCTCGCCGCAGCGCCATCGGTGGAGCACTTGATCGCCTCGTCGAAGCTCACGAGTAACTTTGTCGTGCTTGCTGTCAACGCACGTGAGACGGTGGGCTCGATGGTGTCCGGCACGGTGATCTGCCAGAAGATGCCGAAGTCCTCCATCCATTGCGCCCCTTCGATGAGTGGGCGGATGTAGAAGCCATACGAGCCCGCGGTCATCGGTGCGCGGACCGTGAACTGGAACCACGCGACCTGACTTGGGCCGACGTACGGAGCCGGCTGGATCGCGACCCGGTTGTATCGCGGCCATCCCGTGCTCGGCGACCCGTGCGTACCGTCGCCGCCGAAATCGCTCGGCTGGTCCTGGCCGGGATTCGGGTTCCACGTGCCGAGATAAGAGACCTCCCCGAGTACGCCTCGTACCCATCCCCGCGATCCCGAGTTGTAGATGGCCACGGTCGCGGTGGAGGTTTCGCCAGGGCATAGCGTCATGTACCCGCTCTGTCCGTACCACGCGGCGTGGAAACCCGGGAGCCCCGAGGGAACACTCGCCGGTGGCGGAATGCCCGGGCCAACACTTGAGGTGCACGTCGCGGCGAGCCGAGTCGCCGTCACGGATCCCCCTGCGAGGGCGGCTCCCGCGAGTGCCGGCGCGACGCCGAGCATGATGGCTGCGCAAATCGCCGCAAAGACTTTCACGGTGCCCCCCTGATGTCTCACAGTGACGTCGCGCCGCGACCCGGCGGAATCTTGTGTCAGCGGTATACACCCCGTTGCTCGGGCGGAAGAAGTGCGGCCACGCGACGCATGATCGCGTCGGTGACGGCCTGGGGATCCTCGGTTGCGACCCCCAGGTCATTCGCTCGGAATGGCTCGCCAACGCGCAGGAGAATGTCGCGGCGCCAGAACGCTCCAAGGCGCGCGCGACGCGTTCCGCTGACGGCAAGCGGAATGATCGTGGCGCCCGAACGTTGCGCGACGTACGCGACGCCGGGACGACCGCGGATGAGC
>DATLPP010000283.1:0-5432 GCA_035535615.1 Candidatus Udaeobacter sp. | reverse complement strand
CTCTCGGTCTTGGCGCCGACGCGGGCGTCCAGTGGTGCGAGTCGGATCCGGTTTTCCTGGTCAACGGAGCGCTCGTCGACGTCACGACCGGGTTTCCGGCTAGCTACACCGGCACCCTCAAGGGGGCGGTCGCATATGAGGTGCTGGTGCCTTCGAACGCCATCGCCCTAGTGGTTTCGCTGCCCGCGAACGTCCCGACCACCGCGAAGATCAGCCGGGTGCTCCCAGCGACCGGGCTCCTGTCCCTCGGCGTACCCGTGATCGTCAAGGTGACCATCAACGCGACGGCCTCATTCCAGACAAAGACGCAGGTCACCGGGACCTTTCTCTGGCTCAGCTCGACGGCATACGGCAAGTCCAACGTGACGACGCAGGTGAAGTACACGCTCATCGGGCTATAGCCCGTGTCGCGTCTCCGCTGGCCTCTTCGGGTCTACATCCTCGCGGTCCTCGGAACGGCGCTCGCGGCCCTCCCCGCGAGCGCCGCGTTCCGAGGGGATCTCCGACCGATGGACACCGTCCTCTTCGCGGTGCTCATGGCGATGGCGGCCGTCGCGCAGCTTTGGCCGGTGCACCTGTCGGTCAAGATGAAGATCACCGTCGACGACACCGCGACGTTCGCGGCCGCTCTACTGCTCGGTCCCTTCTACGCGATGATCCTCGCGGGCGGCACGACGCTCATCGCGCTTCACTTCCGGGGCGTCCGCCAGCGCTGGTACAACCGAGGGTTCAACGCGGCGACCTCCGTGCTCTCGACCGGAGCCGCGGCGACCGTATTCCTGCTCGTCGCGGGTTCCGGCGCCCAGGTGGTGCGCGAGCCGTGGGCGATCGGGCTCGCCGCGCTCGCGAAGTACCTCATTCACAGCACGCTCGTCGATCTCGTCGTGGCGCTTCAGATGCGGCGCAATCCGATCGCAGGTTGGTGGACCCTGCACCGCCGCCTGCTGCCCTACGAGGCGGCTCTCCTGGTCCTCGGTGCGCTCGCGGCGATCGCCGCGCAGGCGCAGCCGTGGACGCTCCTCCTCTTCGGCGTGCCGATGGCCGTCGTCCTTCTCACGCTCCGCGACAGCGCGCGGGTGCGCGAGCAGACGAAGACCGCGATCCTCGAGCTCGCGGATCTCATCGACCTTCGCGATCCATACACGCACGGTCACTCGCAGCGCGTCGCCGCCCTCGCCGAGCGGCTCGCGAAGCGCCTCCGCCTCGAGTACGCGCAGGTCGAGCTCATTCACGACGCCGCGCGCGTCCACGACATCGGCAAGATCGGAACGAACGACCTCGTGCTCCTGAAACCGGGCCCGCTCACCGAAGAGGAGCAGCGCGAGATGCGGCGTCACGCCGAGATCGGGCACCGTCTGCTGAGCCGGCTTCCCGAGTTCTGGGAAGGTGCCGAGCTCGTGCTCTCACACCACGAGCGCCACGACGGCGCCGGATACCCCCGCGGGCTGAAGGGCGACGAGCTGCCTATCGAGGTCTCCGTGATCTCGGTCGCGGACACATACGACGCGATGACGACCGATCGACCGTATCGAAAGGGTCTCGCCTGGGACGCGGTGCGCGCCGAGCTCGTCCGGCAGCGCGGCAAGCAATGGCGGGAGCTCGCCGTGGACTGTTTCATCGAAATGATCGACGAAGAGCGGCGGAACGCCCGCGTCGAACGGCCGCAAACCACCCCGGGACCCGTTCAGCCCGCGGCGCACGCGCTAACTTAGCGGCCGTGGCGGAGCGGCTGGAGCGCACATTCAACTGGGCCCGCGTCGGCGGGGCCGCGTTGATCTTTGTCCTCGGCCCATTTTTCCCGAACATCGGCACCGCGTACCTGGTCGCTCTTGGCGTCTTCGTCCTCGGTTACGCCGTGGTCGTCTACTGGATGATGCAGTCGAGGCCGGGGAGCTTCGAGCGGCTCACACGAGTTATGTTCGTGCTGGACATCGGCATCGTCTCGTCGGCGATGCTCGTCTTTTCGTCGGACCCGAGCTGGACCACCTGGGTGATCGGCAGCCTCATCATCATCGCGGGGGGTTTCCGTTTTGGGACCGCCGGCGCGTTCACCGCCGCGGGCGCCATCTCGCTCGCCTACGTCGCGATCGCCGCGTACCGCTCCGAAACGTTCGGTCTCGTGGCGGAGCCGTGGCGCCTCGCCTTCCACGTCAGCGTCTTCATCCTCGCCGCGTACATGATGTCCGGGCTCCTCCGCGAGCTCGAGCACCTGCGGGCGCAGCGCGAGAAGTTCGTCCGACAGGCCGTCGAGGCAGCGGCGTTGCGGCAGGCCGACCGCATCAAGAGCGAATTCCTCGCGGCCATGTCCCACGACTTCCGCAGCCCTCTTACCGTCGTGCGCGGCGCGGTGGAACTTCTTCTCGGGGAGCGGCCGGGACGGCTCACCGCGGCCCAGCGCGAGCTCGCCGAGAGCGCCGAACGGAACGTCCGTCGCCTGGAAGACTTCACCGCGCAGCTGCTTGAGATGGCCCGCCTGGAAGAGGGCCAGATCGCGCTCGATAAGGAGGAGATCGACGCCATCGCGCTCGTCCGCGATGTCGTCGCGGATCACGCCGTCCTTGCGAAGCAGAAGCGCCAGTGGATCTCGCTCGACGTCGATCCGGACCCGCCGCGTGTCGTCGCGGACCGCAGCAAGATGCAACAGGCTCTCGCCAATCTCATCGTCAACGCGATCCGCTATGCGCCACAGGGCACGCCGATCCTCGTCGCGGCGCATCGCCGTGGAGACGCGCTCCGCATCGAGGTGCGCGACCACGGTCCGGGAATCGCGACGGAAGACCGCCAACGCATCTTCGACAAGTTCTTCCGCGGTCAGAATGCGGACGGCACCCCGGGCTCGGGCCTCGGCCTCGCGATCGCTCGATCGCTCGTCACGCTCCACGGCGGGACCCTCGAGTACGAGGAGAACCCCGGTGGCGGCTCGGCGTTCGTCACGCTCCTGCCGCTCGCCTCTTGAAGGTCCTCATCGTCGACGACGAGCCCGACGTACGCGCGCTCGTGCGGAGCGCCCTGTCCTATGCGCGCCAGGACCTGACCGCAATCGAGGCCGCGGACGGCGATGAGGCGCTCGCGATGATCCACTCGGAGCGGCCGGACCTCGTGGTGCTCGACCTCGCCCTTCCGAAGCGGGACGGCTTCGCCGTCCTCGAACAGGTCCGCGAGAAGACGGATTTGCCGATCATCGTGCTGACCGCCCGGGGTCTGGAGGACGACAAGATCAAGGGACTCCGTCTGGGCGCCGACGATTACCTGACGAAGCCGTTCTCACCGCGCGAGCTCGTCGCCCGCATCGAGAGCGTTCTGCGAAGGTCCTCGCCGCGCGCACCGCGGTCCGGGACGATCGACACGCACGACCTCGCGATCGACCTCACGGCGAGACGCGTCCGCCGCGCCGGTAAGGACATCCACTTCACGCCTACGGAGTTCAATCTCCTCGCCGAGCTCGCGAGCCACCCGGGCGAAGCGCTCACGCACGATTCGTTGCTCACACGGGTGTGGGGGCCGGAGTATCGCTACGAAACGCAGTACCTCAAGGTCTACGTCGGACGGCTTCGCGACAAAGTCGAGCCCGCACCGGAAGAGCCGACGCTCATCCAGACGGTGCGCGGCGTTGGGTACCGGTTCGCGCGTCCCGACGAGTGACCACGCGGCGGGCGCCCCTTAACGGGACGCCCGCCACAAGACCTAGCGATCGTCTTCCTTGCGCTTCTCGCCCGAGGCTTCGCCGCCCTTGCGGCCGATCTCGCTCATGTGCTCGCGGTCCTTGCTCACGGCCTCGCCGCCCTTTTCCGCGATGCGTCGGCGCTCCTCGGGATCCATTGCCGCAAAGCCGCGCTCTTCGGATTTGTCTTGCGACATGACAGCTCTCCTCTTTCCTGGCGCGACGGTTTTCAGTTCGGTCGTCACGCACCGGTGCAGCGGATATGCCCGGTCACGGCCGCTGTTGCGCGATAGAAACCGTTATTTGAGCCACACGAGGTCGCCGAAGAAAAAGTCCTGACCTTGAGCGAGTGTGCGGATGTTTCCATTAGCCAGCGTGAGGACGAGGAACGCGCCGGTCCCGACGTACGCGACCTGCGTTCCGTCCGGCGACCATGCGGGCACCACATCGTCCCCTGTCTGCCCAACGACCTTGACGCTCGTGCCGTCGCATGGGGCGACGTTCAACTCCGACGGGATATTCAGATGTGCTGCGCCCGTCGCCCCCGACGAGGCGATCGGTGTCGACGGCACTCGCGAGACCGCATGCCCGGCCGCCGAGAACACGATCTCGCAGCCGGTCGGGGCGAAGCGCGGCGCCTGGAGGTACCACCACGTGTCCTTCGTCTTGAAGAAGGGCCGCGCGTTCGAGCCATCGACGTTCGCGATCCATAAGCCGTCGGGCTGACCCTGCGTGAGGTGCACGTAGACGATCAGCTTCCCGTCGGGCGACAGCGCGGGGTCGGCGCCGTTCATGATCAGACGCTTGCGCTCGCCGGTTCGCAGATCGAGGCGCTCGAGCGAGTCTTCATTCCCGACGAACGAGCCCGCCTGGATGAGCGCGGCGCGGCGGTGGAAGTACAGGACATTTCCGGCCGCGTCGAACCGCGGCGACGCGTAAAAGACGTTGTCGCTTTCGTGCTGCACGACGGGCTTGTAGCCCGTGCCATCCAGGTTGACGGTGTAGAGGTCCGAACCGAAGCCGGTCTTCTTGTCGGGTTGCTGGGTCAGGGCGAACATGATCGATTTTCCGGAGGGATCGAGCACGGGCGTCGCTGGTGCGCTCTGCGCGGGCAGATCGACGATCCGTCCCAGCGCGTGGCCGCCGCTGTCGAGCGCGAGAAGGCCGGCCGGATTCGCGAGCACGAACGACGCCTGCAGCCCGACGCCTCGGCTCGCCGGCGGCGGCGCGGGTGGCGCCGTGCAGGCCACGAGCAATATCGCGGTGAGGATCGTCGCCGCATACCCGAACCTGCTGCTCACACGATCACCTCGCCCGCGGTCTTCACCTGATCGCGGAGGCGGTCCTTGATGAGGCGGGAACGGCGCGCGTAGTGCTGCACCGCGCTGACGAACGCGGCGTGCGACCACGTGAGGGGGGACACCGAAAGCGGCTCACCGGTGTACGGATGCACCTGCTCGGACATGATCCCTGACGGGAGCGCCCGGCGAGCGCACCAATCGAGGTACGCGCGCGGCCGGTCCAGGTCCGCGGGCTTCTCGGCGATCGCGATGAGATGTTCCGCCAGCCAAAGCGTCGCGACGAACCACGGGTTGCCCGGCACGCTCGCAATGTCGGAGGAGATCTGGAAGTAGTAGTCGTTCTCATACCGCGCGATCCCGCCGACCGGCGTGCGGACCGAAAGACGATCCTCGATTGCACGCATCGTCGAGCGGATCCGGTCGTCGGTCGCCGGAAGAAGGCCGAACAGGAACATGCCCGCGAGCGAGAT
>DATLPP010000282.1:0-5739 GCA_035535615.1 Candidatus Udaeobacter sp. | reverse complement strand
GCCAGATGGTCACAGGTGGTTCAAGACCGGCGGAATAACCCGGGCCGCGCTCGACAAGTTCGAGTGGCCTACTGAGGAAGAAGGCGAACCGTAGTACTGGGCCGTAACGGCCGGCCTCGTCAAAAGGTTCTTCCAGCGATGCACATGACCGCCGCGATCACCATGCTCGTCGCATCGATCTTCTCCGCTTTCAGTCCCCCCGTGCTTAGCGCGACCGCCGTTAACCCACTCGCGGCGGCCACGTGCACGCGCGACATAGGTCCGGGAATCGCACCGCCGACTGCAATACCGACAAAGCTGCCAGGTTTCCACGCGGCCTGGTACGGCCAGAGCGGCTACATGCGTCTCTGTCCCGGGGGAACCGCGCAGGCGACACTCGCTTACTACAACTCGGGTTCGCGCGGATGGGTCGCAGGCAAGATGGGCGAGGTCGCGTACCTCGGGACCTGGGAAAGCGAGCCCGGACAGGATCAGCCGAGCACTCTTGGCGGCGACGGCCAGCTCGGTTCGCCCGCGACCGGGTGGCCCCGCTTCAATCGCATCGCGCAGCAGCCGGCCCCCTATGTCGGGCCGGGTCAGGTCGCGTGGTTCCAGTTCAACCTGCAGGCGCCATCGCTTCCCGGCACATACCGGCTCTACGTGCGCCCACTTATCGAAGGTGCCCAGTGGCTCGAGGACATCGGAGTCTTCTGGCAGGTGCTCGTCCTCAATGCCGACGGGACGATGCCGACACCAACGCCGCCGGATCCGGCGGGCGTGACGTTCCGCATCGACGCCGGGGTAAACGCAAAGGACATCGCCCTCGTGCATCAGGGCGTGCAGCACGCGAGCAGATTCCTCGACGCCGCTGCAGGCGGAACGCGTCGCTCGCCGGCCACCGTTCACGTCTACGTAGGCGATGGGACCCAGCAGTATTGCTGTCTCACGGTGGGCGACAGCTTCGAAATCGTCACATCGAATCCCGCGTGGGCAACACCACCCGCGGCCGCACCGGACACGTGGACGGCCGACACGGAACGGACCGAGCTCGCGGCGCACGAATACATCCATCTCTGGCAGTACGCGATCGGCGGGAACGAGTGCATGGTCGGCGTTCGATGGATCGCGGAAGGTATGGCCGAGTCGTTCGCGTACCGGTCGCTCATTGCCGACGGGGTGATCCCCGCCGCGAACCTCGACACGTTCACGAAGCGACAGCTCACGACCGCGTCGAGCCACGTGACGCTGCAGTCGCTCGAGTCCACCTTTCCAGGGAAC
Organism: Candidatus Udaeobacter sp.; assembly: GCA_035535615.1. Classification (GTDB taxonomy): domain Bacteria; phylum Chloroflexota; class Limnocylindria; order P2-11E; family P2-11E; genus 3-1-20CM-2-70-9. The sequence continues at coordinate 4,482 of DATLPP010000282.1, read as the reverse complement.
GCCAAGCCGTTTGCGGTGAGCTATCTCGCCGTCGACCGTCTCCTCGCGCCGAAAGGCCTTTCGACGATCCGCGACTGGTGCACCCGCGTCGGAAACGGACAGGAATGGCACCAGGCTTTCGCCGCCGCGTTCGGCGAGACGACCGACGCGTTCTACGCGCGCTTCGAGGCCTTCCGCGCCGACTACGTCCGGTAGTCGCTAACCTTCAAGTCGTGGAGCTCAAGCCCGGCGACGAAGCCCCCGCCTTTTCGCTGCCCGACGAAGATGGAAAGGTCGTCTCGAACAAGGATCTCAAGGGAAAGCGGTACGTCGTCTACTTCTATCCGAAGGACGACACACCGGGATGCACGACCGAGGCCTGCCAGTTCACGGACAACTTCCCGCAGTTCGAGATGCTCGGTGTTCCCGTCCTCGGAGTCTCACGAGACGACGCCGCGGCGCATCAGGCGTTCCGCAAGAAGTACGGGCTTCGCGTTCGTCTGCTGACCGACGCCGACCGCAAGGCGCACGACGCGTACGGCGCGTGGGGCGAGCGGCCCGGACGCGGCGAGGGCGTGATCCGCTCGACCTTCCTTATCGGCTCCGACGGGCGGGTCGAGAAGTCGTGGTACTCCGTGAAACCCGACGGCCACGCGCTTGAGGTGCTTTCCGCCCTTCGCGCCTAGCGTCGCGGCGCGGCGCGCCGTCTTCCTCGAACCGCATCACCTTGAACCCCTCGGCGTAGGCGTATCGCTTTTTCTTCCCCGCTTCCTTCATCCAGCTCTTGATGAAGTCGACGCTGTCTGCATCGATCTGCGAGCGGTGCGCGAGGAGAGCCTTGATCTTGACGTCGACAACGTCGCTCACGTCGACGATCGTGTCCGGCGCGCCGAACGCCATGAGAAAGAGCGCCTTCGGCTTATGCGGCTCGAGCCGCTCCTTCTGCCAGAGCTCGGGCAGCATCTGCCGCGTCGACGCGTCCGGGTTGATCGACCGCAGGACGACCTCACCCGCGGCGACGTGGTCGGGGTGGTTCACGTAGCCGCCGCCGTACCGCATCGTCGGGTCCATCGTGAAGATCACGTCGGGCTTGTGGATCCGGATCTGCCGCGCGACCGCGCGCCGAACGTCGATCGTCGGCTCGAGATAGCCGTCCTCGAACTCCAGGAAAACGACGTTCTTGACCCCCAGGATCTTCGCCGCCTCGCTCTGCTCGGCCGCGCGGATGTCGCGGAGGCGTTCGCGTGTCATGTCCGGATCCTGCGATCCCGACGCCCCGTTCGTGACCATGCAGTACGTGAACTCGACGCCGGCCTTCGCCCATTTCGCGACCGTCCCAGCCATCCCAAATTCGGCGTCGTCGGGATGGGCGTAGATGGCCATCGCGCGCTCTACGTCGAGCGTTTTGTCGAACCGCATCGCCTAAGTGTGCGCGAACGTGCGACGGTCACGCTTCGCGGCCTTTGCGGTGTTGTGACGTTCCCGGGGACGGCACCGGGTCTGCACGCACACGGGCGGGAGGTGCCCCATGCCCGAACAACCTGGACTTGACGCAGAGGCGATCGAGCAAGAGACCGCGGTGGCGCTCCCGGAGCGTGACGCCATGAGTCTCGTGGACGGTGGGATCCGCCTCGTCCCGATAGCGACGATCGCACCCGAGCCCGAGCTCAATCCGGACCCGAACGCCACACCGATCGGGCCGGAGCCGCAGCCACCCGTAACTGAGTAATCGATGACCGCGGCCGTCCGTGTGGACGGCCGCGTATCGTCGGCGGGCGAATGCCTCGTCGAGCGACCGGGCACGCGCCTGGCCGAATCAATCTCATAGGCGAGCACACCGATTACAACGACGGGCTCGTGATGCCGATCGCGCTCCGCCTCGGCGTCAGGGTCGAGGCGAGCACGCGCGACGATGGCTCCGTTCGCCTAAGGACCGACGCGGCGATCGCGCCGCGCGAAGCGACGTACGAGCTCGGCGCCGAGCGCAGAGACGGTACCTGGGTCGACCGCGCGAGGGGCGTCACGGCTAATCTCGCACAGCAGGGCTTCCGCATCGGCGGCTTCGACGCGGAGATCACATCCGACCTTCCGCTCGGGGCCGGTCTCGGGTCGAGCGCCGCATTCGCGATCGCTCTCCTGCGCGGGCTTTCCGAGCTGTTCGGTCTCGCTCTCGACGAGGCCGCGCTGGTTCGAATCGCCCATGCGGCCGAGACGGACTTCGCCGGAGCGCGCGCCGGCCTCCTCGATCAGCTCGCGTCGGTCCACGGCCACCCGAGACAAGCATTGTTCATCGACATGCGCGATCAGTCGATGCGGACGCTCCCGCTCCCGCCGATGGCTGAGCTCGCCGTGATCGATTCCGGCACGCGCCACGAGCACGCCACCGGCGAATACAACCGAAGGCGAGAGGAGTGCGAGGAGGCCTGCCGTCATCTCGGGATCGCGTCGCTCCGCGACCTCGACGGACAAGCCATGGAGGCGATCCTGGAGCGACTGCCCCCGCCGCTCGATCGACGCGTCCGCCACGTCCTGACGGAGAACGGGCGCGTGCGTGAGGCCGTTGGCGCCCTCGGCGCAAAGGACGACACGAAACTCGGCGAGCTGTTGAGCGCATCGCACCGCTCGCTTCGCGACGATTACGAAGTCTCGACGCCTGAGCTCGACCGGCTCGTGGAGCTCGCGGCCGCTGCCGGCGCGCTTGGTGCACGCCTCGTGGGCGGCGGCTTCGGCGGGAGCATCATCGCGCTCGGTCAGCGAGGCGGCGCGAAGGACCTCGCCGGCCGCGTCCTCGGTGCCTACGGTGGCGGACACCTCGTCGCGGTCGTGCCCTAATGGGGATCGGGCGTCTCTCCGATGGCCTGGCTCCGACACCGCCGATGGGTTGGAATAGCTGGAATCGATTCGGAGTGAAGATCGACGAGCGGCTCGTGCTCGAGACCGCCGAGGCGATGGTTTCGTCCGGAATGCGCGACGCCGGGTACCGCTACGTCGTCATCGACGATGGTTGGATGGCGTCGGAGCGCGATCGGAACGGCGATTTCGTCGCCGACGCGGAGAAGTTCCCGAGCGGGATCAAAGCACTGGCCGACCGCATCCATGCGCTCGGCCTGCGCTTTGGCATCTACACCGACGCCGGCACGAAGACCTGCCAGGACCTGCCGGCGAGCCTCGGTTACGAGTTCCGCGATGCGCGGCGTTTCGCGGAGTGGGGCGTCGATTATGTGAAGGTGGACTGGTGCCACACCGAGGGCATGGGTCCCCGCGCGCTCTACGCCAAGTGGGCAATGGCGCTGCACGCCGCGCGGCGGCCGATCGTGCTTTCGATCTGCGAGTGGGGACGCGCCCGGCCATGGGAATGGGCGGGCGCGCTCGGCCATCTGTGGCGCACCTCCTGGGACATTCAGCCGGAGTGGTCGAGCATCTTGACGATCCTCGATCGGCAGGCCGAGCTGCATCGATACGCGGGGCCCGATCACTGGAACGATCCGGACATGCTCGAAGTCGGCAACGGCGACCTCACGGGCGAAGAGAGCCGAGCTCACTTCGCGCTGTGGTCGGTCCTCGCCGCGCCGCTCATGGCGGGCAATGATCTCCGCACGATGAGCGACGATGTGCGCGACATCCTCACGGCACCGGAGATCGTGGCGATCGACCAGGACCCGGCCGGCCGCCAAGGTCGCCGCATTCGTCGGGACGCCGACGTCGACATATGGCTGCGAAGGATCGGCGCGAACGGTGAGCGCGCGATCGCGGTCCTGAACCGCGGCGCCGTCGCGCGCGAGGTCCGCATCGCATTCGAAGACCTGGGAGTTGCGGCGGGCGCACATGTCCGAGTTCGCGACCTTTGGCAGCGTACCGATGTCGGCGAATCGCGACGCGAGATCGTCATCGCGACATCGCCGGTTAGCGCGACTGTTCTCGGAATCACCCCGCGGTAGCCGCGCCGTAGCGATGCGCTCGTATCCCCCGATCGGGGGACAGGCGGGCGCCTGCCTGGTCGCACGCTCGGGGTGCCATGGGCGTGGTGGGCCGCGTCTGCGTGTGCATTGGGGCGTGTGGGGCGCTGGTGCTCTCGCTCTTCCTGGCAACCTCGTCTGCCTCCGCGCAATCCGCCCTTCTCGACGCCCTATCGACCCGCGTCACGCTGGCGCACCCGAGCGGCAGTCCCGCTGTGGTCGCGGTCGAGCAGATCATCCGAAGCGGGGACACGGTCGCGACCGACCAAACCGGACGCGCCGTCGTGACCTATCCCGACGGTTCGACCGCGCTCCTCGAAGAGAACAGCGCGCTGACCATCGAGTTCGTACGGACGAGCGCCGGCGACTATGTGATCCGGATGCAGCAAACCCTCGGTCGTGTCTGGTACGCGGTGACGAGAGCGGTCACGCTCGGGAGCCGGTACGAGGTTCACAGCGCCGGCATGGCGTCCGTGATCCGCGCGGGCTCGGATTCATACGTCTCGGTCTCGCCAAGCGGCGAGACGACGATCGTGACGATCTCCGG
>DATLPP010000281.1:0-11382 GCA_035535615.1 Candidatus Udaeobacter sp. | reverse complement strand
GCCTTGGATTCCTGCTGCAGGACCTCTTCGCCGGGACCGATGTCTTCCTCTTGAGGTGCGAGGACCGGAGGGATGCGTTCGTCGACGCTCTTGCTCTTTGCCTCTGCTTGTTCGAGTGAGTCTTCGGGGCGTGGCTTCTCTTTATCCATGGCTGTCGAAGCGGCAAGCCCCGTGCCGTACCGCGTTAGACGCCGATGCCGGCAAATCCCAGCGCGTGCGGGAGCAGGGAGCCGAAGATCCAGCCGCCCGCGGACGCGGCGACGACGAGGGCGACGATCTCGAGCCCGGAGCGGACCGGGTTGCGTCCGGTGAGCCGCGACTTCGCGACGCCGAGGCAGAACATGACGACCATCGACACGGCGATCGCGGTCACGAGCGCAACTGGGACCGGCAGAAAGAAGAACGGCGCCAGCGGCACGAGCGCGGCCACCGCGAATGCGCCCGAAAGGATGAGCGCGCCCTGGATCGGGCTCCCGACCTCGTCGACGGTGAGCCCCAGCTCCTTTTCCACCATGGTCTTGAGGAGCACGTTGGGAGAACGCGCGAGCTCCGAGGCCGCGTGCTTTGCCGACACCTCGGGCAGCCCCTCGCGCTCGAGCATGTAGGCGACCTCGGCTTCGGACTCGTGCGGCCGCTCCTCGACCTCGCGCCGTTCTTTCTCTATCTGTGCGAGGAAGATCTCTCGCTGGCTCTTTGAGCTCATGTATTCGCCAGCGCCCATCGAGATGACTTCGGCGATGGCGGCGGCGATACCCGCGATGAGAACCGCGTACTGGTTGCTCGTCGCGGTCGCGACGGTGATCGCGACCGTGAGGATGCTCGTCACGCCGTCCTGCGCTCCGAAGATCGCTTCGCGAACCTCGCTTAGCAGGTCGGCTTCGCGCCGCTCTTCGCGCAGATGGTCGTCCAGCCACGCCTTGCTGAGGTATTCGGGGGCCGGAGCTGCTCGTTCGGCCATGGTCAGGAGCCTACCTCCGGCGCTCCCGATGCGCGCCGCTGCTCCTCGGGCGGGCGCAGGTCGCGGAAAGAGAAGAAGACGAGAAGGTCATACGCGACCTTGATCGCGCCGGCGGCAAAGAACGGCAGGGCAAGCGCCGCCACGCTGAAGGCCCAGCCGGTGATCGCGGGCGAGATCGCCGACGCCGTGCTGCGCGCGACGTTCGTCAGACCGGCGGCCGCGGTGCGCTCGTCGGGATCGACGACGGCCATCGTGTAGGACTGCCGCGTCGGTACGTCCATCTGCGAGATGCTCATCCGCGCGAGGAACATCGCGGCGGCGAGCCCACCTGTCGGCATGAGTGGAACGAGGACGAGCAGCACGCTCGCCGGCAGATGGGTGAAGACCATCGTGTTGATCAGGCCCACACGATTCGCGAGCCAGCCCGCTGCCAGAAGCGAAAGCCCGGAGACGACGTTCACGAAAAAGAACAGCACGCCGAGCTGCCCCGGATCGAATCCCCATCGCAGGAAGAACCAGTACGCGACGAGCGACTGCACGACAAGGCCGCCCGCGAACGCATCCAGTCCGAAGAGCGCGCCGAGCCGTGCGACCGTGCCCGCGGAGCGGTGCACGCCGAAGAATCGGCGCTCGCCTTCGACGCGCGCGGCTTCGACTTTGTCCGAGAGGCTCAGGAATATCACCAGGTTCAAGAAGCCGATAACCGCGTAGAGGAGGAAGAGCGGACGGTACGCGTCCGCGCCGGAAAGACCGAGCGCGGCAAAGATCGCGACGACTCCCGCGAAGAGCGAGCCCGCGGCCTGGGCGATGTTCGCGACGAACGCGTAGATCGAGAAGAGCCAGGTGCGCCGCTCCGGTGGCGCGGTCTGCGGGAGGATCGCCTGTTCGACGGTGAGGAATGCGCCCACCTCGGAGCTCGTCGCCGAGATCGTCCCGGTGAACGCGCCGAGCAGGAGGACCGGAAAGCTCGAGCCGAAGGCGAAAAGAAGGCCGCCCGCGATCATGAGAACGGCCATCGTGGCGACCGTCCGCCGCCGCCCGTAGCGATCGGCAGCGAGCGCCCAGACCACCGTCATCAGGGCCGAGCCGAGGATCGCGGCAGAGAGCACCAGGCCGACCTGGATCGTGTCGAAGCCGAGACGCGCGAGGTAGAGCGCGATGACGACCGCGAGATACCCGTAGGCGAAGGTACGCAGGATTCGGGTGACCAGAAGCTTCTTGCCGTCGGTCGAGAGCCAGGCGAGCGGCGGAGACAAGCTCCTCTAGATGACCCGCCCGGGCCCGCCACCCTTGGCGACCAGGGCGAGACCGGCGCGCGACCATGCGGTCACGCCCCCATCGAGGTTCTCGGCCTCGAACCCACTCATGCGGAGACCCTTGGCGGCACGATCGCTCCGCGACCCGGTGCGGCAGACGGCGACCACGACCTGCTCCTTCGGAACCTCCGCCAGGCGGGCTCCGAGCTCGCCGAGCGGGATGTGCTGCGCACCCTCGATATGCCCGGCATCCCACTCATCCTGCTCGCGGACGTCGAGAAGATGGAGTTCGGAACGCCGCTTGCTGACGTCCTGTGGGACCACGGACCAATTCTGGCGCACGGAGGCGACATGGACTCAAATGCGATGCGCGAGCGACTTGAGCGCGAACGTGGCGATCTCGCATCGACGGTCGAGAGGATCAAGGAGGGCCTCGCTGTGCCTCAGATCGACAGCGGCGGAGACGTCGCCCTCGCCGATCAGCACCCGGCGGACATCGCGAGCGAGACGGAAGCGCGGGAGCTCGACCTCGCGCGACAGACGATGTTCGAGGCTCGGGTCGGCCTTATCGACGAGGCCCTGCGGCGCCTCGAGCGCGGCGAATATGGGAAATGCGTGATCTGCGGAAAAGAGATACCGCAGGAGAGGCTCGACCTCGTGCCGGAGACGCCCTTCTGCGTCGAGGACGCGGAGCGGGAGCAGCAAAGCTCGGCGCGCTAGCTCTTTGGGCACAATGGCCCTAGTGAAGCCACCGTACCCGACCGAGATCCCGCCGCTCCTCCCACTCTTCCTGAACAAGCGACGCGCGAAGATGACCTTCCCACTTCAAAAGACGGAGGAGCTCGGTCTCGATCGACCGGCGTTCATCTGGACGATCAACCTCTCCTACCGCGGCGATCGCGGCGCGAGCGCTGAACCGGGCGACCTCACGAGCGTGTACGGCACCATTCCCGGACGCTGGCTTCCCATGGCCGCGGCCGCGCGCGGCGCGGGCCTCGCCGAGGAGCGCGACGGCCGCTGGTTCCTCACCGAGAAAGGCCGAGGACTCGCCGCCGCGATGCACGAGGCGGCGCGTGCGCATTACGCGACACTCGCGCCGCTGCCGAAGGAAGAGCTCGCCGAGCTCGCTCGTCTTCTCGATCGAGCGTTCCTGGCCGCTGCCAAAGCGACCGAACCGGACAAGCGCATCCACACGGCATTCGCGTTCGGGTATCGCGACGGCGAGCCGCCGCCCGGTTCGTTCGCGCAGCTCGACGCGGCGGTCTACGGCCTGTGGCAAGTGCGCGACGACTGCCACATGGCCGCGTGGCGTGCGTCGGGTCGCTCCGGACCCGAAGTCGAGGTGCTCACGAGGCTGTGGCGCGAGGAAGCGGCGGACGACGCCGCGCTCGCGGACCTTCTGACGCATCAGCGTCCGCAGGACGTGAGCGCGGGAGTGGCGCGGCTGCGCAACGAGGGCCTCGTCGAGCCCAAGGCTCTCAAGGCAACCGCAAAGGGCGCGGCCGCGCGCCAGAGGATCGAAGACGAGACCGATCGCCTCTTTTTCACACCCTGGCCGGAGGACGTCGGTGCTAAGGGCCCGTGGATCGCCGAAAAGCTGATCGGGGTTAATACAGCGCTCGGTTAGGCGTCTGGCGCGCGCTTTTCATGGGACCATCCGCCCATCGTCACAAATGGCACGGCTTTTGCCGTCTTTCGTTACAGATGCTGGATCAGGAAACCGCACCCGCCTCGCGACGCGACGGCTTGGGCGGCCGAATCCTCATAGTCGACGACGATCGAGACGTTGCTCGGCTGGTCAGCACCGTCCTCGAAGAGGCCGGACACGAGGTCAAAGCGATCACCGACGCGCGCCAGGCGATGGACACGTTCAACGAATTCCACCCAGACCTCGTGACCCTCGACGTTCTCATGCCCGCGGTTGACGGCATCAGCCTGTGCCTACAGCTCCGTCGCAACTCCGACGTTCCTGTCCTCTTCCTCTCGGCGAAGGACGACCCGCCCGATCGCGTGGTCGGACTGCGCATCGGCGCGGATGATTACCTCGGCAAGCCGTTCGACAATGACGAGCTCGCAGCGCGTGTCGAGGCGTTGCTCCGGCGCGATCGCGCCCACAACGACCACTCGAAGGATCGGCAGCTCCGCTACGGGCGCTTCATCGTGGATCTCGCCAGCATGCAGGCCATCGCGGGCGACAAGCAGCTGCCGCTGACGCCGACCGAGTTCAAGCTTCTGCGCACGCTCGCCGGCGAGCCCGGACGGGTGTTCACGCGCGACGATCTTCTGGTTGGCGTGTGGAGCTACGAGCCCGGAAGCGACACCCGTCTCGTCGATGTCCACGTCGGGCGCTTGCGCAAGAAGCTCGAGCAGGCCGAGGTGAGCGAGGTCCTTATCGAGACGGCGCGCGGGTTCGGGTATCGGCTGATCGAGCGCCCGAACTAGCGTCCCGCCGCATCCGAACCGCACCGGCTAGCCCCGTCAGCACAGCGACCGTCGACTCCCACCCGATGCACGCGTCGGTGATGCTCTGTCCGTAGACGAGAGCTGCCGCGTCGGCGTCCTGGCGTCCCTCCACGATGAAGCTCTCCGCCATCACCCCTACGATTCCGCGCTCGCCGCCCGCGATCTGGCTCGCGACGTCGCGCGCGACCACGGGTTGGCGCGCGTAATCGCGGAGGCTGTTGCCGTGCGAGAGATCGATGACGAGGTGCGCCGGCAGAGACGACGCCGCGAGAGACTCGAGCGTGCGGCGCACGCTCGCCGCGTCGTAATTTGGCCCCGGGGTCCCGCCACGCAAGACGACATGAGCGCTCGGATTGCCGCCGGTCTCGACGATCGCCGCGAGGCCCTGTTCGGTGACTCCCATGAAGCTGTGCGGCTCGCGCGCCGCGCGGACGGCGTCGATCGCGACCTGCACGCTCCCATCCGTGCCGTTCTTGAAGCCGACGGGCATCGACAGACCGGAGGCGAGCTCGCGGTGCACCTGACTCTCGGTCGTGCGCGCGCCGATCGCCGCCCAGGCGACGAGATCGCTCGTGTATTGGGGAGAGATCGGGTCGACGAACTCGACCGCGGCGGGGACGCCGATCTCGACGAGATCGAGAAGAAGCCGGCGCGTCAGGCGAAGACCGTCGTTGATGCGGAAGGAGCCATCGCGATGAGGATCGGACACGAGGCCCTTCCATCCAACGCTCGTTCGGGGCTTCATGAAATACGCGCGCATCACGACGACAAGGTCGTCGCGCAGCTCCTCCCCAAGCGCCTGCAGGCGTCGGGCGTAGTCGAGCGCGGCGACCGGATCGTGGATGGAGCAGGGCCCGACGATCGCGATGAGGCGGTCGTCCGCCTGCGAGAGGATGCGCAAGAGGTCCTCGCGCCATTTCGCGACCAGGCGCGATCCGTTCTCGGAGAGGGGCAGCTCCTCGAGGATGATCGCGGGCGGCACGAGCGGCCGGTACCCGGTGACGCGAAGGTCGCGGGTCTTCATCGCACTATTGTTCCCGACGTGCCGCTTTACGGCTACCGGGGAAAGACGCCGAAGGTCGCGCCCGACGCGTTCATCGCGCCGACGGCGGTCCTCATCGGCGACGTCACCGTGGAGTCAGGCGCGTCGGTGTGGTTCGGAACGGTCCTCCGCGGCGACATGGACCGGATCGTCATCGGCGAGCGCTCGAACGTGCAAGACAACTCGACCATCCACACCGACGAGGGCGAGCCCACGCTCGTCGGCCCGGACGTCACGATCGGGCACAACGCGCTCGTGCACTCGAGCGTGATCGCGCGAAACGTCCTCATCGGTCAGGCCGCGGTGCTCGTGGGCGGCAACGTCATCGGTGAGGAGACGATCGTCGGGGCGGGTGCGGTGCTCCCTGAGAAATTCTCGCCGCCTCCGCGGTCGCTGGTCCTCGGTATACCCGCGCGCGTTGTTCGCGAGGCAAGACCCGAGGACGCTCGGTGGACCGTGCGCGCCGCCGAGCATTACACCGAGCTCGGGGCGTGGTACCGCGAGAACCTGAAATAGCCACCCTCAGGCTCACCGGTCACGACCTCACCATCGCCGACGTCGTCGCGATAGCGCGCCGGGACGTTGCGGTGGGCCTCGACCGTGCCGCGGAGCGCCAGGTCGGTCAGGCCGCAAAGGTCGTCGCCGAGATCGCGCAGGGCGAGGATCCCGTCTACGGCATCAACACCGGGTTCGGCGATCTCTCGACCGTGCGTGTGCCACACGACGAGCTGCGGGCGCTGCAGCGCAACCTCGTGCGCAGCCATGCCGTCGGGGTCGGGCCGCCGCTGCCAGAGGACGTCGTTCGGGCGATCCTCGTGCTTCGCGCGAACACGCTCGCCGCGGGGCGATCGGGCGTGAGAGCCGAGGTCATCGACCTTCTCTGCGACATGGTGAATCGGCGCGTGCATCCGGCGATCCCGCTGCACGGCAGCGTCGGTGCGTCAGGCGATCTGGCGCCACTCGCCCACGCGGCGCTCGTGCTGATCGGCGAAGGCGAGGCGATCGACGACGGCAAGCGCAGAAATGGAGCCGAAGCGCTCAAGGCGGCTGGCCTGAAGCCCATCGAGCTCGGCCCGAAGGAGGGCGTCTCGCTGATCAACGGGACACAGGTCATGAGCGCGATCGGCTGCCTCGCGCTACACGACGCCGAGGTGCTCGCGACGACGGCCGATGTCGTCGGCGCGATGTCCGCGGAGGCGCTCCGCGCGACGGACCGCGCCTGGGATGCCGACCTCCACGCCACGCGGCCACACCCGGGCCAGCGCGCCGTCGCCGCGAATCTCCGTTCGCTCATGGCCGGGAGCCCGAACGTCGCGTCACACCGGGTCGGCGATCCCCGCGTGCAGGATCCCTATTCGGTCCGGTGCATTCCTCAGGTGCACGGCGCTTCGCGCGACGCGCTCGCCTACACGCGGGCAGTCCTCGAGATCGAGATCAACTCGGTCACCGACAACCCCATCGTGTTCGCCGAAGACCATCGTGTGGTGAGCGGCGGCAATTTCCATGGCCAGCCGGTCGCCATCGCGCTCGACCTCGCGACGATCGCCGTCGCGGAGCTCGCCGACATCAGCGAGGCGCGAGTCGACCGGATGACGAACGGGCATACGAGCGGCCTGCCCCCATTTCTCACGCGTAACCCGGGGACGAACTCCGGCTTCATGGTGGCCCAGTACACGTCGGCTGCTCTGGTCACCGAGAATCGGCTCCGCGCCTATCCCGCGTCGGTCCAATCGATGCCGACATCGGCGGGCATGGAGGACCACGTCAGCATGGGACTACACGCCGCGCACAAGTTCGCCGACGTCGTGCGCAACACTCGCGAGGCCCTCGCGATCGAGGCGCTCTGCGCGGCGCAGGGGTTGGACCTTCTCGAGACCACCACCGGGCTTGGCGTGGAGGAAGCGCGGCGCGTGGTCCGCGAGCGTTCGGCCCGCCTGGACGAAGACCGCGCGTTATCCGCCGACATCGCGGCGATGGCCGACGCGATCGCGCGCGAGGTTTTGATCGCCGCGGTTCGCGTGCGGTTGCCGGAGCTCTCGTGAAGATGCAACTCTCGGTGAACGGCGAGCGTCATGAGATCGACGTTCCGCCGAACACCACGCTCCTTTCTGCCCTTCGTGATGATCTGAACCTCACCGGGACACGGTATGGCTGCGGTCGCGGCCAATGCGGAGCGTGCTACGTGATCGCCGACGGCCGGGCGGTCGCGTCCTGTCTTCTCACGGCCGACCAGGCCGCGCGAATGGAAATCACGACGGTCGAGGGTCTCGCGGAGGGTGCGACGCTGCACCCGGTGCAGCAGGCTTTCGTCGAGAACGACGCGATGCAATGTGGGTACTGCACGAGCGGCATGGTGATTTCGGCGGCCGCGCTCCTCGGACGCGACCCGAGTCCCGACGAGACGTCGATACGCGACGCGCTCGCCGGCAACCTGTGCCGCTGCGGTGTCTACGGCCGTGCCATAAAGGCTGTCCTTCAGGTGGCGAGGCCGTCCTGATGTGGGACCGCCACGATCCCGAGCGGCTGGAGCAGCGGATCCGCGTGGAACGCGACGGGACCATCACCGCGCTCTCCGGAAAGATCGACTTCGGCCAAGGCATCCGCACCGCGTTTGCGCAGATCGTCGCCGACGAGATCGATGTTCCCATCGAGCGCGTGAACGTCGTCCTCGGCGACACCGACCAGGTGCCATTCGACTTCGGGACGTTCGGAAGCCACTCGGTCGCGCAGGAAACGCCGCTCCTCCGGAAGGCGGCCGCGTTCGCGCGGCATCAGCTCCTCGATCGCGCGAGCGCGAAGCTCGGCGTTCCTCGTGAAAAGCTCGACACGAACGCCGGTGTGATCGTCGGCGGCGGCAAGCGCGTCCCGTACGCGGAGCTGCTCGATTCGGAGCCGCTCGCCGGCACAATCCCGGACGGCGTCGGCCTCATGCCCGAGAAACGCCGGAAGTACGCGGGCCGCCCGATGCCGCATCTGGAAGCACGCGACATCGTCACGGGGAGAGCGACTTTCGTCGCCGATGTCCGCCTCCCGGGGATGGCGCGGGGCGCGATGGTCCGTCCGCCGATACGCGGCGCGAAGCTTCGCTCTCTGGACGACTCCGCGGCGCGAGCGATGCCCGGCGTGATCGCGGTCGTTCGACAGGGCGATGTCGTCGGCGTCGTCGCGGACCGCGACGAGCAGGCACGCGCGGCAGCCGGAGCGGTGGTCGCGGATTGGAACGCCATACCCGTCGAGGGACCCACGGCCGAGGTGCCCATGCAGTCGGACGCGGAGGTCGACGCGAGGTTGCGCTCCGCGTCGCTGCGCCTCTCACAGACGTACGTGCTCCCCCCGATCGCCAACGCGCCGATCGGACCGAGCGCTGCGGTCGCGGACGTCCGTGCGGACGGCGCCACGATGTACGTTGGCACGCACCGCCCGTTCGGCGTCCGCGAGCAGGTCGCGAAGACCGTCGGCCTGCCCGAAAAGAAGGTCCGCGTCCTGCCGCAAATCACGAGTGGCAGCTACGGTCGCAACAGCCACGCCGACGCCGCGATCGAAGCGGCGATTCTGTCGAAGGGATCGGGTCGCCCGGTGTTGCTGCAGTGGACGCGCGAGGAGGAGTTCGCGTGGTCGCCATCGCGCCCGGAGGCCGTGCTCGAAATAACCGCGGGTCTGGGCGCGGATGGCCGCATCGTGTCGTGGCGCTACGACGAGCACACCAACGTCCACACGGCAGCGGGCCTCGATCCCCAGGTGCTCGGTGTGACGTCGGGCCGCAACGCGGTGCCGCCCTATGCCGGCTTCCCGGCGAAGGTGACGCTGCACATCGAGCCCACGCGGCTTCGGACTGCCAACTTCCGCTCTCTCGCCGCGGCGGAGAACGTGTTCGCGATCGAGTCGTTCATGGACGAGCTCGCGTCGCTCTCCGAGCAGGATCCGCTCGCGTTCCGGCTGCGGCATATCGAGGACGACCGCTTCCGACGCGTGGTCGAGCGGGTCGCGGAACGCAGTGACTTCGGCCAGCGACTGGATGGACGCCGCGGTCGCGGTCTCGCGTGCACCGTCTACCACGGGACCTACGTGGCGCAGGTCGCCGAGGTCGAGGTCTCGCTCTCCGGTGTGGTGCGCCTACTCAAGGTCTGGTGCGTCGTCGATCCAGGACAGACGCTCAATCCCGAGGGCGTGCGCAATCAGATCGAAGGCGGTATCCAGCAGTCCGCGTCGTGGGCGCTGAAGGAGGAGCTCCTTCATCGCGATGGCCGCGTCATGAACACCGGATGGGACACCTACCCGATCGCGACATTCCGCGACGCGCCCGACTCGATCGACGTTCTTGTCGAGGGCGACGAGGCCGCTCCGCCGAGCGGTGTTGGCGAGCCGGGCGCGGTCCCGACGGCCGCCGCCATCGCGAACGCCGTCTACAGGGCCAGTGGCGCGCGCATTCGCTCGGTGCCGCTCACGCGGGAGCGCGTCCGAAAGGCGACCCCGGCGAGCTAAGAGGAGCGCTCACCTCGCGGACGGACGGCTGGCTGCGGCGCGGTATAGGGAAGGGGTATGAACTCGACGCTCGGTCGCCGCTGGCTGGTCTGCGGAAATAAATCCATGAGGTCGTAGACCTCGCGAGGCATTTCCTCAGTCACCTTGATGCCGAGCTCGCGCAGGCCCGCGACATCGAGCGCGTAATCGTGCGTCCATTCGCCTGAGCTGAGCTTCGTCGCGATCCGCTCGGCGTCGGCCTCGCCGTAGTGCTCGAGCAGCAGCCGCTTCACTGTCCCCTTCACCTGACGAAGGGCTTTCTCGGCGACGTCACCGAGGATCAGCGTCTGGTCGTCGCGATTCGGATTTGGCTGGGCCAGCGCCCGAACGATCGAAGCGGCCGGAAATGCTGACTGCGCGCTGCCGAGCTGCGGATCCACCGGACCGAGCACCGCGTTCGGGTCCATGACGAGCTCGTCCGCTGAGATCGCGAGCAGCGCCCCGCCCGACATTGCGTAATGGGGCACGAACACAGTGACCTTCCCCTTGTGCCGCTTCAACGCGAACGCGATCTGCTCCGCCGCGAGCACGAGACCTCCCGGCGTATGGACGAGAAAATCGATGGGCATGTCGGGAGGTGTGAGGCGGACCGCGCGGAGGACCTGCTCCGAATCCTCGATGTCGATGTAGCGAGCCAACGGGAACCCGAGGAAGCTCATCGTCTCCTGGCGGTGGATCATCGTGATGAGGCGGGTCTTGCGACGTTGCTCGAAACCGCGGAAGGACCTGTTTCGGCGGAGCTCGAGCATCTGCTTCTGGTACAGCGGCACAAAGAACTGCGCGAGCACGAAGAGCCAGATGAGCCACGAGAGGTCCATCGACCCACAATGCGCGCTTCGCGACCGGCGCGTCTTTCGTACAGTTTCGAACGGATGGCCGCTCCCCGCGCAGTGATCTTCGACCTCGGCGGGACGCTGGTGCACTGGTCCGATTGGGACACCGGCGCGGACACGAAGTGGGCCGCGTCGTACGACCACCTCGTGACTCAATTCGCTGACCGCAGGTGGCCCGCCCGCGACGCGTATGTCGGCGCCATGCGCGAGGCTGAACGCGACCACTGGCGAAGGGTCGACACCGAACATTGGAGCGGACCGCCGACGGGACTCGTGCGCGAGGCCTTCGACCGTCTCGGTGTTCCGGTG
>DATLPP010000280.1:0-4447 GCA_035535615.1 Candidatus Udaeobacter sp. | reverse complement strand
CACTCCGGTTCCTGTCGGCGACCTGTCGACCTCGCCCTCGGCGAAGACGCAGACGTTGCGCGAGTTGGCCCCCACACCGAGCGCCGGTGGTCCGGTGAAGATCGTCCCGTAGAGGAACGAGAGGTCCGGCTCCACCGGATGGCGCATCTCGCGCGCCGCCATCACCGCGCGCTTGATCGCGCTCCCGATCGCGATGAGATCCCGGAACCGCTCCGGCGTCATCGCGAGACCCACGCTCGCCGCGTCGACAAACGCGTAGAACGCGCCGCCGAACGCAAGGTCGTAGCGCACGTCGCCGACCCCCGGGACCTGAACGCGGTCGTCGAGCGACACGACAAACGACGGCACGTTCTCGAATGCGACGCTTCGCACGCGCGCGCCCTCACGTCGCGGCCGCGCGGTCACGCGTCCCGCGGGCGTGTCGAGCCGAACGACCGCACGCTCGCTGAGAAGACCGACCTCGAGCGCGACGGTCACCAGAGCAATTACGCCGTGGCCACACATCGTGCTCCAGCCCTCGTTGTGCATGAAAAGGACGCCGGCGTCGCCGTCGGGTGTGACGGGCTCGGTGGGTATCGCTCCATACATGTCCGCGTGCCCCCGCGGCTCGAACACCAGGCCGCGCCGCACTCCGTCGAGCCGCTCGCGCGCGAAACGCCGCTTTTCGAGGATCGTCGCTCCGGGGATCGGCTCCAGGCCGCCGGTGATCACTCGGAGCGGCTCGCCCGCGGCGTGGGACTCCACGGTGAGGACGCGCCGCCAGGAAGGCGGCGGCCGCCAGGTCGGGGCTCGGTCGGACGAAAAGGGCACGGCCGCGCCGACGATACGATTCCTGCGCGATATCCCCTATTTGGCGTAGTGCAGCCGCTCCCTATTAGGACAACACTGTCAGCGATGAGCGACGACCTGCGCCTGACCGCGATCGGCGCCACTGGTGACTCCGATCCAGTGGTGTCCATCGAACCCGCTGAGGCCGAGATGCACGAGCTGCATCGGTCTGACCTCGAGGCGCTCAAAGACGGGGCCGCGATGCTCACGCAAGCCGGCAATCGCGTTGCCGCACTTGCGGTCATGTGGTCCGCCGTCGCGATCGCGCCGACCGACCTCGGTGCGCATCGGCGCCTCGCGGCGATGCTCGCGAATGCCGGCGATATCGACGGCGCGGCGAATGAGTACGCGCGGTACATCGAATTCATGATCCCGATCGGCGACGTGGGGCGCGCGACGATGGAGCTCGCCTACGGCGCGAAGGTACTCGGCGGTCACGCGGCACTCCACGAAGCCGCCGAGAAGATCGTCAACGCCGTGCGGGCACTCGTGCCGGGCGATCTCGCTGTGGCGGCCCCGAGCCTTCCGATGCCGCGCCTCTTGCCGAAGGTTCCCTTCCGCTTTTGCATCCACGACGATGGCGACCGCCACTGGATGCAGCTCGAAGGAGGCACGGCGGAACTTGTCCCGGCATCCGTTCGCGTGCTCGACCGAAACGACGAGGTCGTCGAGACGAGAAAGTTCATTCCGATCGCGGCAGGCCAGAAGGGCCACGCCAAGATCATCGAAGGCGAGGCGAGCGGCGTCGCGTGGGTCGTCCTCGGCGTCAGCGATGAAGTAGTTGCCGCGCTCGACGCGGGCAAGCCGTCGCCCTATCGCGTCGAGGCAAAGGTGGGGGACGAATGGATCTCCACCGTTCTCGTCGACACCGGCTGCCGGATCGGCCGCCGTCGTCCGAGGGTCGCCGTCTCCTAGAGCTCGATCGTCCGGCCCACGCCGGTCTTGCGCGCGTTCTCGAGGACCATCGCTGCGGCCGCCGCGTCCTGCACGGCCACTCCCACCGATTTGTAGAGCGTGATCTGCGTCGCCTCGGTGCGACCCGGACGCGCGCCGCTGACCAGCTCCCCGAGCTCGGCGTGAACGTGCTCGCGCGTCATCGCGCCTTCGGCGATCGCCATCGCGATGTCGTTCGATCCCGCGGGCGGAGGCGCGAGCGTCGCCGAACGTGACTCGACCACGACGAGCGCGTCGCGGAACGTCGCGCCGTCGACTTCGCGGCCGGCCGTGTTGTATCCGACCGACGTCACATGTGCGCCAGCCGAAAGCCAGTCGCGCTGCACCACGGGCTCGGCCGAATGCGTCGCCGCACAAATCACGTCCGCACCGTCCTCGGCTTGCGAGTACGAGGTCGTCATGCGGAGATTCGCGCGCGGAAGCCACTGGCGAGCCTCCTCGACGAGCGCCATTGCTTTGTCGCCGTCCCGTCCCGCGACCCGCACCTCTCGAAACTCCCGCACGCGAGGCACCGCGTGAAGGTGCGCCCGCGCCTGCACACCGGTGCCGATGACGGCCAGCACTTGCGCGTCCTTTCGCGCGAGGAGATCGGTCGCGAGTGCCGACCCCGCCGCGGTGCGCGCCGCGGTGATCGCCTCACCGTCCATCAGCGCGAGCGGGCTGCCGTTTTCAGAATCGAAGACGACGATCACAGCCTGATGCGTTGGGCGGTCGGTATTACGCGGAAAGAGCGATACGAGCTTCGTCGCGAGCGCGCCCGACGACGGTAGATACGCGGGCATGGCCGCGAGGAGCGCGTCGCGCTCGGGAACGATCGCCGCGATCCGCGCCGGCATCGAGACGCGACCCGCGGAGAGGTCGGCCATAGCTCCCGCGATAGCCTCGCGGAGACGATCCAGATCTATCAGGCCTTCGACTTCCGCGCGCGAGAGGACGAGCACAGCGCGATGTTAGGCGGCGGGAGCCTTTTCCTCGTCGCGGCGCACGACGACCGGCCCGAGCCGGACGCGCTCACCGAAGACCTCGGTGCTCACGACGAATCCCGCGAAGATCAATAGGACACCGAGAAGCTCTCCGAGGAAGAACGCCCACGTCATCCCGAAGCGGTTGAGGCCGCTTGTCACTCCTGGGATGAAGCCGCCGAGCGCGATGAGGAGCGTCGCCGGGACCCGCGAGTGCAGCTCGCCGCGCGCGAGCGCGACCGCGGCGCGGGGCAGGGAAGCGATGAAGTTCACGGCCACGGCGAGCGCCCCGTAGATCTGCGCGACGACCGGAGGAAGCGCACGCCGGCCGAGCACGCGCTGCTTCGGCATGAAGACGTACGCGCTGAATATCGCCCCGACGACGAGCGCGAACGCCCCGATGATGTTGAACGGTCCGGCGAGGATCCGGATGTTTCCGGGAATCGCGGTGCCGATAGGCACGCCGGTCGTGGCGTCGAGCGCGTAGGGCGCGTCGAGCGTCGCGCGTAACACGAGCGCGGCGGCGATGACCGAACCGACGCCGAGGACCGTGAGGGCGATGGGCGCGACGAGCGATCGTGCGCGCCACGTCGCGATCGCGATCGCGACCGCGGCGGCGATGCAGACGACGAGCACGACGGCGAACGCGTTGGTGTCCTCGGGGTAGCGCCCGCGGATCGCGAACGCATAGAGAGCACCGAACACGAAGCTCACCGCGACGAAGTAACCGAATCGCGTGCGCGCCAGAAGGACGATGGTCCCCGCTCCCAGGTAGGCGGCCACGAAGAACGCGCCGATGAGATACCAGGTCCGGTAGAGCGCCTCATTCCACCCGAACGCCGAGCCCAGGAACTCGGTGCCGGCGCTGATCCCATACCAGAGGAGACCGATCGCCCAGACCAGCTGGAATCCGCGGTGGCGGCGGGACCATTGCGCGAGCACGGCGGCCGCGAAGATGAAGCTCACGATGGACGAGAGCAGGGGAAGCACGACGTTCGGGCTCACGAAGCGACGTTCCGCCCGGACGCCGAGGAAGTCAAACGCGATGCCCAGGTTTGGGTAGGAGCGGCTAACGTAGGAGCATGTGCCGATCGATCAAGACGCTGCGCCGCCCGGACGGTCCCGCCACCGAGGAGGAGATCGCCGCCGCCGCTCTCCAATACGTGCGCAAGGTCAGCGGCTACCGCGCGCCGTCGCAGCGCAACACCAAGGCCTTCGACGCCGCCGTCAACGAAGTCGGCCGCGCGTCACGGCGTCTCCTCGAGCAGCTCGAGCAGGCCCGGAACGAGCCCGCCCAGCGAGCTTCACGCGCTCGCGCCTAATCCAAATTCGCTAGAGCGCACTCCACCAGCGGGCCGATTTACTCCGGGTTCCCGAGACCCAACACTCGCCGCAGCGCTCTTCAAGAAGGAGAGGCGCCGGGCTCGGAAGGGTTGAGGGGCAAATCACCGCCGGGTCCGGACGCTTCTCCTTCTTTGTTTCCCCCACTGCGAGGTGCGGCGTTACGCCGCCGGCAAATACTGCGTGAGCATCTCCCGGAGGGCCGCTGGGTAATAGGGCTTCGAAAGGAAGGCGGTGCAGCCCGCCTCGATGGCCTTGTGCTCGTCTCCCGGCGTCGCTGACGCGGAGACCGCCACGATCGGGACGTTCTTCGCCCAGGTCTCCTTGCGGAGGAGCTTGACGACCGTCCATCCGTCGAGCTT
>DATLPP010000279.1:0-11275 GCA_035535615.1 Candidatus Udaeobacter sp. | reverse complement strand
GTTCTCGCCTTCTACACGCTCGTGCTCGGCGGCATCGCCTTCTGGCTCTTCGAACGGCGCGATGTCCAGGGCGCGACCGGCGGAGGGTGATCGCGCGCGACTAACCCTAATCTGAGGCGCGATGGCTGAGCTCGCGCGTATCCGCAACTTCTGCGTCATCGCGCACGTGGATCACGGCAAGACGACGCTGTCCGATCGCCTGCTCGAGACGACCGGAACGGTGCCGCTCCGCGAGATGCGCGACCAGATGCTCGACTCGATGGAGCTCGAGCGCGAGCACGGGATCACCATCAAGGCCCGCGCGGTCCGTATGGCGTGGCGCGACCACGAGCTGAACCTCATCGACACGCCCGGCCACGTCGATTTCACCTACGAGGTGAGCCGCTCGCTCGCCGCCTGCGAGGGCGCGGTGCTGCTCGTCGACGCGTCACAGGGCATCGAGGCGCAGACGCTCGCCAATGCCTATCTCGCGGTCGAGCAGGGCCTCGAGGTCATCCCCGTCATCAACAAGATCGACCTCCCCAACATCGACATCGACGTGATCCGTGAGGAGCTTCGAACGACGCTCGGGTTCCGTGACGACGAGATCCTCCTCGTGTCGGGCAAGACCGGCGCGGGCGTGACCGAGCTCCTGGACGCGATCGTCGCGCGCGTGCCTCCGCCGGTGGGCAACGTCGACGCGCCGCTCCGTGCGCTCATCTTCGACTCGCACTACGACGCGTACAAAGGCGTGGTCGCGCACGTCCGTGTGATGGACGGTTCGCTCACGGCACACGACCGGATCCGGCTCTTCGCGACGGAGAAGGAGAGCGAGCTGCTCGAGCTCGGCGTGTTCGTGCCCGACCCGCGGCCCATCCCGCGCCTCGAGACGGGCGAGACCGGTTACGTCGCGACCGGCCTGAAGGCGGTCGCGGACTGCCGCGTCGGCGACACGCTGACCCTCGCGTCGCGACCGGCGACCGAGCCGCTTCCGGGCTACCGCCCCGCGAAGCCGATGGTCTTCGCGGGGTTCTACCCCTCCAACGCGCAGGACTACCCGCTCCTGAAGGACGCGATGGAGAAGCTCCGTCTGAACGACGCCTCGCTCATCTACGAGCCCGAGACCTCACAGGCGCTCGGTTTCGGATTCCGCGGCGGCTTCCTCGGCCTCCTTCACCTCGAGATCATCCAGGAGCGACTGGAGCGCGAGTACGACATCGACCTCATCGCGACGTCGCCGTCCGTCGAGTACCGCGTGATAACGCAGAAGGGCGCGGAGGTCGCGATCGACAACCCGGCGCTTCTTCCCGATCCGGGGACCATCCTCGAGATCCGCGAGCCCTGGATGAAGGTGACGGTCATCGTGCCGACCGCTCACGTCGGGCCGGTGATGGAGCTCGCGCAGACGAAGCGCGCGTCCCTCGCCGACATGAGCTACGTCGATCCGACGCGCGCGATGCTGAAATACGACATGCCCCTCTCCGAGGTGATCGTCGATTTCTACGATCAGCTCAAATCGAGCTCGCGCGGCTACGCGTCGCTCGATTACGAGTTCGCGGAGTACCGCCAGGCGGATCTCGTGCGCCTCGACATCCTCGTGGCGGGCACGATCGTCGACGCGCTTTCGATCATCACGCACCGCGAGCGCGCGCAGCAGACCGGCCGCGTCCTCGTGAACAAGCTTCGCGGACTCATCCCGAAGCAGATGTTCGACGTGCGCATCCAGGCGGCGATCGGCGGGAAGATCGTCGCGAGCGAGACCGTGAAGGCGAAGCGCAAGGACGTGCTCGCGAAGTGCTACGGCGGCGACATCACCCGCAAGCGGAAGCTGCTCGAGAAGCAAAAGGAAGGCAAGAAGCGCATGAAGATGGTGGGATCGGTCGAGATCCCGCAGGAGGCCTTCCTCGCGGTGCTCCGGATCGGCGACGATACGTGAGAGGTCCGAAGATCCAGTTCGAGCACCCGACGCAGATCGCGGCGTCCACGTTCCTCCGTGCCGTGTCGGACAACGACGCGGCCGCGATGTGGGCGAAGCTCTCGCGTGAGACGCGGGGCCTTCTTGAGGGGCTCTACGCGGCGCGCTCGGCGGTCGCGCTGCAGCACGCGGCGGGCGTCGAGTCGTCGGCGGAGGACGCGCGTCTCGCCGAGGTCGTCGCACCGCTTCGCGTCTCGGTCATCGCGGCCCTCGGAGGCGCCGAGCGGATGGGCGGGTTCGGCGTTTCGGGAGCCCGCCTCGTCGACCGCGCCACGGCCTACGTGCTGCTCCTCCCGGACTTCGGCGACGAGCGGATCGTCACCGAGACCGACTGGAAGCCGAGCCACCTCCTCGCCTTCGTCCACGAGTCCCGCGAATGGCTCATCGATCTCGGGCGCACCGCTGAGCTCTCTTCCGAGGCCGAGCTTCCCAATCCACTCGGGGTGACGCGATGACGCGCGGCATCGGCCTCTACGTGCACATCCCGTTCTGCGCTTCCCGTTGTCCGTACTGCGACTTCGCCACGGCCCCGGCGACGACCGCCCTTCGCGGCCGCTACCTCGACGCGCTCAGGCGCGAGATCGGTCACGAGGCGGCGCTCCTCGGCCGGCCGCGTGTGCGCACCCTCTTCGTCGGCGGCGGCACGCCGAGCCTGCTCGACCCCGCCGAGATCGATAGCCTCGGCAACGAGCTTCGGCGCGCGTTCGTGCTCCGCCCTCGCGAGGTGACGCTCGAGGCGAACCCGGCGACGCTCGACCGGGCGCGTCTGGCGGCGTGGCTCGCGGTCGGCTTGACGCGTCTGTCCCTCGGCGCGCAGAGCTTCGACGCAGCCGGCCTGCGCGCCCTTGGACGCACTCACCAGCCCGAAGACAGCGCGGCCGCGGCGGCCGTGGCTCGCGAGGCGGGGCTCGATCTCAACCTGGATCTCATCTTCGGCTGGCCGGGGCAGACCATCGCGGCCTGGGAGCGTGATCTCGAGATCGCGGCGGGGCTGCGGCCCGACCACGTGTCCTGCTACCCGCTCGAGCTGCGGCTCGACCCAGACGGGTCCGTCCCGAACTGGCCGGGGGGTGGCTGGCCGGTCCTCGAGCGTTGGCGCCGTGCGGCGGCCGCGGCCCAGCCCGACGACGCCGGTATCGCCCGGATGTACCGGATCGCGGAGCGTTCGCTGGGTCGCGCCGGATATCGCCACTACGAGATCGCGAACTGGGCGCTGCCCGGGAAGCGTTCGCTCCACAACCTCGGATACTGGCGCGACCGAGACTGGCTCGGTGTGGGTGCCGGCGCGCACACGCATCTGGCGGGGGCGCGCTCCGCGAACCCCGTCGACCTGCGCGCGTATATCGAGCGCGTCGAGTCCGGGAGCGCGCGGGCGATCGACGCCGACTCCGATCCATCGAGCGAGAACGCCATGCTCGCGCTGCGACTCGATTCGGGCCTCGATCTTGAGCGTTACGCGGCGCGCTTCGGCGACACGGAAGCCTCGCGTGTGAGAAGTGCTTTACGCGAGGTCGAGCCCGCGCACCTGGTCCAGGTGACCGGTCGCCACGCGCGGCTTACGGCACGGGGCCGCCTCCTGGCAAGCGAGGTCTTCGTCCGTCTTCTCCCGTAGCACGGCGGAGCTCCATCGCGGCGCTTGCTATGCAAAGCGGAATTCGATATGCATCACGCGAACACTCCACCGATTTTTGGGGAGGAACCATGCAGGAAGACGAAGGCACCGATTGGTCCGCACAGAAGGAGCCCGGCTCGGTCTGGCCCACGCCGCTGCCATCGAGCCCCACGCCACCTCCGCCCTCGCCGATGAGTGGCTCATCGTCCAGCGGCGGCGGTCGCAAGACCACTCGTCGCAAGGCGACATCGAGCGCCGGCGGACGGAAGACGACCGCGAAGCGCACGACGACCCGACGCAAGACGACGGCGAAGCGCACCACGGCAAAGCGCACCACCGCCAAGCGCGGCACCGCAAAGCGCGCCACAGCGAAACGCACCACCGCGAAGCGTGGCGGCCGCAAGACCACGGCTCGCCGCAAGACCGCCGGGCGCTCGACCGCGAAACGGACGACGCGTCGCAGTTCCACCACCCGCAAGAAGCGCCGCTAGGTCAGGTCAGGGGCTGAAAAAGGGAGGGCACGCCCTGTGGCGTGCCCTCTCTCTCAGTTGCGCTTTCCGCGGCCCATTCCGGGCTTTCGCCCGTGATTTGCCTTCTTGCTCCGCCAGCCCAGCTTTCCGCTGGTCTTCTGTTTCTTCTGCCCTTTACCCATTCTGTCGGGGGAAGTATCCCCCGTTCCCCCTCTTCGTTCGCCACGTTAGTGGCGAGCTGTACTGCTTCTCACGATGCCGAAAAGATGGAGCTGCAGCGCGCGCGTCGGCGGCGCGATGAGCTCGGTCACAAGCCATTGTGCGACCGAATCCGGCTCCGCGTCCTCGGGAAGTCCAACGCGTGCGCGCGCGGTAGCGACGTGACGGCGGATCGAACGCGCGTCCACGCCGAGCGTGCCGGCGGTCTCGGACAGCGAGCGCTCGAGGACGTCGCGAATCACGAAGGCGCCGAGGTCCGCGCCGCGCAACGCGTACCGGCCGACGAGGTCACGGAGGCCCGCCGCGAAGAGCCGGCCACTTTGGACGGCGTCCCTGATCGCGATCGCCGTGTCACCGTCGACCTCGCCGACGCGCAGGAGCGCCGTGACCTCGCCGGCCGGCAGCCGGCGCGCCTGCTCCAGGCTCGCGATGAAGCGCTGCACCACGACGTCGTCGGCGACCATCGGGCGCGCGCCCTCGCGCTTCACCGACGCCACCGTCTCGAGCGCGGCCGTGAGCGCACGGCGCAGACCGTCGAGGTCGGCGAATTTCACCAGCTCGACGACCGCCGGATTTCCGAGCAGGAGCCGCGATATCGGCTGGTCGCGCTCGGCCACGATGATCACCGGCACGCCGTGCTCGCGAGCGAGCTCGACTTCGATGCCGACCCCGAACGAGGGAATGCCCGCATACGCGATGACGACGGCGGCGCTCGTGACGTGCGCGCGGTCGATCTCATACACCGCGCGTGGGTCGAGGTGCGCGGCGGCGACGGGATCGCTCACCCGGTGCGGCAGGTAGGCGCGCAGGCCCGCCGCCTGGGCGATCTCAGCGAGGACTTCGTAGAACAGCTTCGTTCGCGGGGCGTCGTCGAGTGCGGTCAGCGCACCCGAGATGTACGCCTCGCCGACTGCGAGCGGGGCTTTGTCCCTACCTTCATCCATGGGCCGCTCATGATGCTCGGGGCGTCAAGTTACGCACGTAGAATCCGGCGGATGCCCGAGCAGCGCGTGTCGGAGTACCTCCGTCGGCTTCCGCTCTTCTCGCGGCTCCCGGATGCTGAGCTCGCCGAGCTCGCCGACCGCGTCCGGACCAAAAGCTTCAAGCGCGGCGAGATGATCTTCCGTAAGGACGACCCCGGGACGCACCTGTACATGGTCCTCGAGGGTGGGGTGAAGATCGCCCTCCCCGGCGAGTTCGGCCAGGAGGCCCTCGTCGCGATCATGCGGCCGGGGGAGTTCTTCGGAGAGCTTGCCCTGTTCGATCGCAGTCCCCGATCGGCGAGCGCGACCGCGCTCGAGGACACCCGCGCGGCCCTGCTGGCGGGCGACGACTTCCTCGCCTATCTGGAATCACACCCGGCGTCGTTTCGCGTTGTTCTGGAGACGCTTGCACGAACCATTCGCCGACTCTCCGACCGGGTCGAGGACCTCATCTTCCTGGACGTCCCGAGCCGGGTCGCCAAGTACCTGCTCGACCTCGTGCGCTCGAGCGGCGGCGACGGGAACGAGCTGACCCTAACGCAGGATGAGCTCGCTGCGTTCATTGGGGCGTCCAGGGTGTCTGTGAACCGTGTGCTCGGGGACCTCGAACGGCGCGAGATCATCTCGATCCGCCGCAGACGCATCGCGATCAAGGACGCCGACCGTCTCGCGAAGGAGGTCCGCTTCTAGGTGGCAACGCCGCGCAAGCGTCCGCTCGTCCTTGTGGTGGAGGACGACCCGGCGCTCGGCGACGTGATGCTGACCGCGCTCAAGGACGACGGCCTGGACGCCAAGCTTGCCCACGACGGCGACGAGGCCATGCGCGACGTCGACGACCTGTCGCCGGCGGTCATGGTGCTCGACCTGATGATGCCCAAGCGCGACGGCTTCTCGGTCCTTCGCGAGCTCCGCGCGGATGGCCGGATCTCGCACCTTCCGGTGATCGTCGTGACCGCCATCTTCGGCATGTCCGAGCGGCTCTACGCCACTGAGCTGGGTGCCGCCGACTACGTCACGAAGCCGTTCGAGCTCGACGATCTCATCTCGCGCGTCCGCGCATTACTCTCGCCGACGGCCGCCTAGTCCCGTTAGGCACGCGCTCCCGCTGTGAGCTGGCTGGTGCAGTAGCGGCAGCGCTGGGCGGAGGCGAGGATCTCCTCGCCGCAGAACGGGCAGAACTTTGTCGGTGCAGCTTTGGGGATCATCGACCGCGCGATCAGGAACACGACGAACGCGACGATGATGAACGTGATCACCGTGCTGATGAACACGCCGTAGTTGATCGTCGCGAGGCCCGCGTCCTGCGCGGCCTTGAGGCTCGCAGGGTGCTTTCCCGAGAGGTCGATGAAGAGATTGTTGAAATCGACCCCTCCGAAGAGCAGTCCGACCGGCGGCATGATGATGTCTTTGACCAGAGAGTTGACGACCGCCGCGAGTGCGACGCCGATGATGAACGCGAGAGCCAACGCGAGGACATTCGCCTTGAGCAGCCACTGCTTGAACTCGGAAAGCATCGCCTGGAACCTCCACCCCAACGTTCGCGTCGCGGGAGGCAACCAGCACGCTGGGTGCCAGGGTCACGGGCGAGTTAGCGAGCGTTACAACCTTGACGGCGATGGTCGCGCCTTGGTAGGCTCTTAGCACTCTCGATAGGAGAGTGCTAATTGACCAACAAACCCAATTCCGCTGAATTTCCCGAGCTCGACCCGCGCGCCCGGCAGGTGCTCGGTGCCGTCGTGCGCGAGTACATCGCGACCGCCGAGCCGGTGGCGTCGACCCAGCTCGTCCGCGGGTACAAGCTCGACGTTTCGCCGGCCACAGTCCGCAACGAGCTCGCAGCGCTTGAGGAGGCGGGGCTCCTTACGCACCCGCACACGTCGGCGGGCCGGGTCCCGACCGACCTCGGTTACCGGTATTTCATCGAGACGCTCATGCCGAGCCCATCGCTTCGGCCTGAGGAGCAGGTCACCGTCTCGCACCAGTTCCAGCAGGCACTCCAGGACACCGCGGCCTGGCTGCGCGTCGCAGCCTCGAGCCTCGCTCGCCTCACGGCGGAGGCCTCGATCGTCACGACTCCCGCGAGCAAGCGCACGACCCTCCGACACGTCGAGGTCGTGCCCGTCCACGAGCGGCGGGTGCTGCTGGTCGCGGTCGTCGACGGCGGCGCCGTGCGCCAGCAGATCCTCGAGCTCGGGACGGCCACGACGGCCGAGCAGCTGCGGGCGCTTTCGACCCGGCTCACGAGTTCGCTGAGCGGCGCGACGGCGACGAAGGTCCACGAGGCGGTGACGGCTGAAAGGGGCGCCGACGCTGACATCGCGGCGGCCCTCGCGCGGATCCTCGACGAGTACGACACCGTTCGCGCACGCGAGGTCTACGTGGACGGCTTTCAGAACATCCTGGCCAAGCCCGAGTTCGCCGAAAGCGACCGAAGCCGGGCGATGCTGAGCCTCTTCGAGGACCACACGCGGCTCGCGGAGATCCTGCCGCTCGACCTCGGGGACGGCGAAGTGCACATCACGATCGGCCGCGAGCACCGCCACGAGTCGCTTCGGGACTGCAGCCTCGTCATCGGCCGGTACGGCGCGAGCGGCGATGTTGTTGGTTTCGTGGGTGTGGTCGGTCCAACGCGGATGGACTACGCGCGATCGATCGGCGCGGTCCGCTACGTGGGATCGCTCATGAGCGATCTCGTTCGAGTCATGGAGGGACGCTGATGGATGACAAGATTCGCCGAGCGGAGGAGCTGCTCGAGCAGCGCGCGCGCGAGCGCGGTGGGAATGGTCACGCGAACGTGGACACCGAAGGCCCGGCCGCGGAGCAGCCGGCGGCTGTGAGCCCCGAGGGCCAGAAAACGGAAGAGCTGACGAACGATCTGAAGCGCATGACGGCGGACTTCGCCAACTACCGCAAACGCAACGAGGCGGAGCGGACGGAATTCGCGAAGTTCGCGAAGGCGGATCTCATCTCGAAGATCCTCGACGTTCTCGATGGATTCGATCGCGCGCTCGCGACGATTCCGGAGGAGCTCAAGGGGACGCCGTGGGTCGAGGGCATGTGGCTCCTCGAGCGCAAGCTGCGCGCGATCCTCGAGGTCGAGGGTCTGAAGCCGGTCGACTCGATCGGCTCGCAGTTCGATCCGTATCAGCACGAAGCCGTCGCGCACATCCCATCGGATCAACCAGAGGGAACGGTCATCGCGGAACACCAGAAGGCATACCGGCTACACGAGAAGCTAATTCGTCCGGCGCTCGTCACCGTCTCGAGTGGGAGCGAAGGCAAGGAGAAGAACTAAATGGCAAAAGTCATTGGCATCGACCTAGGAACCACGAACTCAGCCGTCGCTTACATGGAAGGCGGCGAGCCGACGATCATCGCCAACGCGGAGGGCGGGCGGATCACGCCGTCAGTCGTCGCGTTCACCAAGAACGGTGAGCGCCTCGTCGGCCAGGTCGCGAAGCGGCAGGCGATCACAAACCCCGAGAACACCATCTACTCGGTCAAACGGCTCATGGGGCGGCGCTTCACCGATCCCGAGGTCCAGCGGACCATGAAGATGGTCTCGTACAAGATCGAGCCCGCCCCGAATGGCGGCGTTCTCATCGTCCTCGGCAACGGCCAGAAGCTCACGCCGCCCGAGGTCTCCGCGATGATCCTGCAGAAGCTCAAGACCGACTCCGAGGCATACCTCGGCGAGAAGGTCACGCAGGCCGTCATCACCGTCCCCGCGTACTTCGACGACCAGCAGCGTCAGGCTACGAAGGACGCGGGACAGATCGCCGGTCTCGAGGTCCTGCGGATCATCAACGAGCCGACCGCAGCGGCGCTCGCGTACGGTCTCGACAAGAAGAAGGACGAGCTCGTCGCGGTGTACGACCTCGGCGGCGGCACGTTCGACATCTCCGTGCTGCAGCTCGGTGAAGGCGTCTTCGAGGTGAAGGCCACGAACGGCGACACGCACCTCGGTGGAGACGACTTCGACCAGCGGATCATGGATTGGCTCGTCGACGAGTTCAAAAAGGATCAGGGCATCGATCTGAAGAACGACCGCATGGCCCTCCAGCGTCTCAAGGAGGCGGCGGAAAAGGCCAAGATCGAGCTCAGCTCCACGCAGCAGACGGAGATCAACCTGCCGTTCGTCACGGCAGATCAGTCCGGTCCGAAGCACCTTGTCATCACGCTCACGCGGTCGAAGCTCGAGCAGCTCGTCGGAGACTTGGTCGACAAGACCACCGGCCCGGTACGGCAGGCGCTGAAGGACGCCGGCGTCACGCCGGATCAGGTGAACGAGGTCGTTCTCGTTGGCGGCCAGACGCGCATGCCGCTCGTCGTCGAGACGGTGAAGAAGCTCTTCGGCGGCAAGCAGCCGAACCAGAGCGTGAACCCGGACGAGGTCGTGGCCGTTGGTGCCGCGATCCAGGCCGGCGTTCTCAAGGGCGAGGTGAAGGACGTCCTTCTCCTCGACGTCACGCCTCTCTCGCTCGGTATCGAGACGCTCGGTGGCGTCGCCACCAAGCTCATCGAGCGGAACACCACGATCCCGACATCGAAGTCACAGGTGTTCACCACCGCGTCCGACGCGCAGACGCAGGTGGAGATCCACGTGACGCAGGGCGAGCGCGAGCTCGCCGGGGACAACAAGAGCCTCGCGCGCTTCATTCTCGACGGGATCGCGCCCGCGCCACGGGGCATTCCGCAAGTCGAGGTGACGTTCGACATCGACGCGAACGGCATCGTGAACGTGAAGGCGCGCGACAAGGCCACGGGCCGTGAGCAGCACGTCACGATCACGGCGTCGAGCGGCCTCTCCAAGGACGAGGTCTCGCGTCTGGTCAAAGATGCCGAGATGCACGCCGAGGAAGATCGCCGTAACCGCGAGAAGATCGAAGCTCGGAACCAGGGCGACACGATGGTCTACTCCATCGAGAAAACGCTCCAGGATCTGGGCGATAAGGTCCCTGCCGATACCAAAAAGGACGTCGAAGAGAAGCTGGCGGCCCTACGCGACGCCCTCAAGACGGACGACGTCGAGAAGATCAAGTCCGCGACGGAAGCGCTGCGGACATCGTCGACGAAGATCGGCGAGATCATGTACCAGCAGGAGCAGGCCAAGCAGCAAGCGGAGCAGCCCGGCGGTCAGCCGGGTCAGCCCGGTCCCGAGCAGCCCGAGGGCGAGCCCGCAGGGGCCGGCGCGAAGCGCGACGGCGACACGATCGAAGGCGAGTTCAAAGAGCAGAGCTAACGAAGCGATGGTTCCAACGTTGAAGACGGCGTGGTGCAGGCCACGCCGTCTTTGACTTTCATGAGGACGCAATTGCCTCACAGGCGCCTGGACGTATGCTCAACTAGCAAGCAGCGCAACGGGGTTTTGGGAGCGTGGGGATGAACAGCAATCTGGTTCGCTTCGTGTGTCGCGCAAAGATGCACGTCGACGCCAGCCGGAATGCGACGGTGGCGGTCGGAAGTCCCGTGACGATCCACGAAAGCGCGTGGGCGTACTGTCCCGCCGGGGCGCGCACTGACCACGACTGGGAAGCCATCGAGCCGGTCACGCTCACCGACCTGAAGCTCGTCGAGGCCGTCCGTCCGCGCGAAGTCGCGCCTGAGGATTCGCGAAGCTAGGTCACTCCGACCAGTTCCACTCAGGCGGACCTGGGTCCCATCCGGAATAGCCGAAGCTCTTCGGGATCCGCACGAGCGCTGTGCCATGGGCGCCGTCCGCGTCGGTCAGCCAGACCTCGAATGGTGCGTCAGCGATCGAGCGCACCTCTGTCGCAACGACGGTCTTGCGCCGAAGCACCAGGAGCCGCGTGCCGTCGCGGGATGACCGCGCGCTCTCCTCTACGTATCCCGGCTCGTGTGCGAGCGAACGTTGCGCGCCCGTGGCGACATTCAGCACCGTAATTCGCCGGTCTCCGACCCCCTGCCCGGCGAACACCGCGAGCGGGTCGTACTCACCCGCTGCTCCGCTCGCGAAGTAAAGCGATTGGCCATCGCCGCTCCACGCCGGCGCGTAGCTGGCGATCCCCTCCGGGGT
>DATLPP010000278.1:0-11243 GCA_035535615.1 Candidatus Udaeobacter sp. | reverse complement strand
TGCGCCTGCGTCTGCCACAGGTACTCGTTGCCGATCCGCCTCGCCGGGTCGCCGTTGCACGTCTCTTCTGAGGCGAGGATCGCGAACGAGACATTGGCCGCACGCAGGACCTGCACGAGGGCGCGCGCGACCTTTTGGTTCCGCCGGTCATACGAGGCTGCGCACCCGACGAAGTACAGGTACTCCGCATCTGGCTTCTCAGCGAACGTCGGCACGCCGAGATCCTTCGCCCACTCGCCGCGCGTCTCGCGCGGCTCGCCCCATGGGTTGCCGGCGCGCTCGATGTTGGTCATCGCGCGCTGCGCCTCGGGGGGTGCCGATCCTTCCATGAGGGTGAGGTGCCGGCGCATGTCGACGATCTTGTCGATGTGTTCGATCGTGACCGGACACGCTTCGACGCACGCCGCGCAGGTCGTGCACGCCCAGAGCTCTTCGGGCTTCGTCTCCGTGTAATGGGAGGGCGGCGCCGTCTCGGCCTTCGCCTCGGCGAGAAGCTTCGGCCCGTCTCGGAGGAGCTGGTCTCGGATGTCGAGAACGATCTTCTGCGGGTCGAGAGGCTTTCCTGTCGCGAGCGCCGGGCAGCTGTCGGAGCAGCGCCCGCACTCGGTGCAGGTGTACCCGTCGAGGAGCTGCTTCCACGAAAAGTCTCGGATGGACGCCGCGCCGAAGGTCTCCTTGTTCTCGATGTCTTCGATCAACGAGAGAGCGCCGCGCGGCGTCTGCTTGCGGAAAAAGACGTTCGGAAGCGTCGTGACGATATGAAGGTGCTTCGACTGCGGGAGATATGCGGCGAAGGCGAGAACGGTCACGACGTGCGTCCACCACGCGACCGGGAACACGACGCCCGCCACGTTCCGCGAGAAGAGCGCCTTGAGGATCGCGTTTGCGATCGGCGGCGGGGTGTAGCCCTTCTCGAGCAGGCCCGCCGAGAGGCCGGCGCCCTCAAATACGAGGAGCGTGAGCATGAGGAGCGCGATCATCCCGAGGATGACGTAGCCATCGAGCGCGACGTGCATCCGCGGCGGCGGCAGGAAGCGGCGGCGGACCAGGGCGATCGCGATCGACGCGAGCACCAGGACGGCGAAGACATCGATCGTCCACGCGAAGACCCCACTGCCGGTTCCGGGAACGTGGAAGCCCAGGATCCCATTCAGAAGGAGGTCCACCGTCCCGACGGTGATCACGAGGAATCCCCAGAAGATGAACGCGTGCGCGAGTCCGCGTATGTAGTACGGCCGCTTCAGCAGCTTGCGCTGTCCGAGATACACGACGAGCTCGTCCCGCACGCGCCGCCACGGGTGATCGATGCGCGCCTCGTCCCGGCCGAGTCGCATGTACTTGTAGAGACGCCACGCGCGCCAGAAAAAGGCGCCAAATCCGAGAGCGGCGAGCACGAGCAGGACCGCGCCACCCGGGATGAACACACCTGTCGGCGCGATCAACAGCTCATTCCTTCAGGATCTCTTCCGCGATGACGAGCTTCATGATCTCGCTGGTCCCCTCATAGATCTCCGTGATCTTCGCGTCGCGGTAATGACGCTCGGCGGGGAAGTCTTTCAGGTACCCGTACCCGCCGAATATCTGGACGCAGTCGCGACTGGCCTTGACCGCGACGTCGCTCGCGAAGAGCTTCGCCTCGGCGGCGGCGAGGATGTAATCCTCTCCCGCGTCCTTCATGGCCGCCGCGCGCCAGGTGAGCAGACGGGCCGCGTCGATCTCCGTAGCCATGTCGGCGAGCATCCACTGAATCGCCTGGAAGTCGGCGACCTTCTTTCCGAAGGCCTCGCGCTGTTTCGCGTACGCGAGGGAATCCTCGAGGCACGCGCGCGCGATGCCGACCGCCTGCGCCGCGATCGAGATGCGGCCGCCGTCGAGGGTCGATAGCGCGATCTTGTATCCCTCGCTCACATCGCCGAGGAGGTTGGCAGCCGGGACGCGGGCGTCCTGAAAGATGAGCTGCGCCGTGTCCGAACCGCGGATCCCGAGCTTTTTCTCGAGCTTGCCCACCGTGAATCCCGGCGTGCCCTTCTCGACGATGAAGGCCGCGATCCCCTTGCGCTTCTGCGCGGGATCCGTTTGCGCGAAGACGATCGCCACGTTTGAGAGCGATCCGTTCGTGATGAAGTTCTTTGTCCCGTTCAGGATCCAGTAGTCGCCGTCGCGGCGCGCGGACGTTCGCATCGCCGCGGCGTCGCTGCCGGATGCCGGCTCGGAAAGGGCGAAGCAACCGATCCACTCGCCCTGTGCGAGCTTCGACAGGTACTTCTCTTTCTGCGCTTCGTTCCCGTGATGCAGGATCGGGTCGACGGCGAGCGACATGTGCGAGCAGAGCACGACGCCCGTCGACGCGCACGCACGATTGATCTCCTCGACGACGAGCGCGTACGAGACGGCATCGAGGCCGGAACCGCCGTAGCGCTCCGGCACGTAGGTCCCCATGAAGCCGAGCTTCCCCATCTGGGCGAGGATCTCCGGCGGAATCTTGCCCTGCTCGTCAATCTCGGCCGCGCGAGGGAGCACCTTCTCCGTCGCGAAGTCGCGGGCGGCGCGCTGCGTCAGCTCCTGTTCTTCGGAGAGTGTGAGATCGAAGCCGGTCTCGGCCGTCGTCGTCGCCACTACAGGAGCTCGACCGCGAGGGCGACGGCCTCGCCGCCGCCGAGGCAGAGCGACGCGACGCCGCGCTTCTTCGAGCGCGCGCGCAGCGCGTACAGCAGCGTGACCAGGAGGCGCGCGCCGGACGCGCCGATCGGATGACCCAGGGCCACGGCGCCGCCGTTGACGTTGAACTTCGCGTCGGGGATATCGAGCTCGCGGCGCACGCACTCGATGCCGCTGAACGCCTCGTTCACCTCGAACAAATCGACGTCGCCGATCGACCAGCCGGCCTTCTCCAGACACCGTTCGATCGCGCCTTTTGGCGCCGCTAGGAAACGCTCGGGCTCGTGCGCGAACTGGCCCTGGGCGACAATCCGCGCGATCGGCTTCGCGCTGATCTCGCGCGCCCGCTCCTCGGACGCGACGATCACCGCGGCGCCGCCGTCGTTGAGCTTCGATGCGTTGCCCGCCGTGATCGTGCCGCCGGGCTTGAACGCCGGCTGGAGCTTCGCCAGCGCGTCGAGGCTCGTCTCACGCGGCGTTTCATCTTTGCTGACCAGGGTGACGGCGCCTCTCTTCCCTGCGACCTCGACGGGCACGATCTCCTCGTCGAACGCTCCCTCGCGTTGCGCGCGGATGGCCTTCTCGTACGAGCCGAGCGCGAAGCGATCCTGGTCTTCGCGGCCGAGCCCGCACTGCTCGGCGACGAGCTCACCCCCGAGGCCCATGTGCCCGTGGCCGTACGCGTCCATGAGACCGTCGACAAGATTCGCGTCCTCGAGCTTGTGCTCGCCGAGCTGAAGGCCGGCACGCAGACCGCGAGCGAGATAGGGCGCGTTGGACATCGACTCCATCCCGCCCGCCACGACGAGCCGCGCCTCGCCGGCCGCGATCTGCGATGCGGCAAGCATCACCGCTTTCAGTCCCGACCCGCAGACCTTGTTGATGGTCGTGCACGGGACGGAGTTCGGGATGCCCGCCCCGAGAGAGGCCTGCCGGGCCGGCGCCTGACCGACGCCGGCCTGCACCACGTTTCCCATGAAGACCTCGTCGACCTGGTCCCCCTTCACGCCCGCGCGCTCGAGCGCGCACCTGATCGCGATCGCGCCGAGCTTCGGTGCGGAGAGCGGCGCGAGGCCACCGAGGAACGCGCCGATCGGCGTCCTAGCAGCGCCAAGAATCACAGCTGTCATTTGGCTTCGTCCAATCGCTTCGTCACGTGATGGCGATACGAGCGGATCTCATCGCGGAGCGCGGCGAGCTCGCCCAGGCGCTCGCTCACTGTGGCGAGGTGGGAGTCGAGCAATTCGATCAGCCGCGGAAGCACTTTGGCATTGGTGTGATGCCGACCGTAGAGCGTTTCGAGCTCCTGCATCTCGGCGAGCGACAGACCGAGCACCTTGAGCTTCTGAATGAACTTGAGCCGCCGGACGTCGTCGTCGGTGTAGACGCGCTGACCGCCATCGAGGCGCTTCACCGATTCGAGGAGGCCCCGCTCCTCGTAGTAGCGGATGGTCCGCTCGGTCACGCCGACCTTCGCGGCCAGCTCCCCGATCCGATAGCTCGTCGGCGCCGCCGTCGCCACGTCCGCCAGTTTACGTCAACTGGCAGGCTGATGCGAAAAAGCTCACGCCAGGCGTTTGCGGAGTCGCGCGGCGACGTCGTCGAGCGTCTTGCGGTCGGCGGCAGCGCCGTAATGCGGAGGGAACTTGATCCCGAAGCCATCGCCCTCCCACCGAGGGATAACGTGCAGGTGCGAGTGGAAGACCTCCTGGCCCGCTGCCGCACCGTCCGCAAGGAAGAGGTTGACGGCCTCGCAGCGCAGGCCGGCGACGCGTAGGCCAGCGGCGACGCGGCGCGCGAGCGTCCACATCGCGACGGCCGCGATCTCATCCACCTCCCCGATCGAGGCGGCGTGCTTCCGCGGGACCACGAGGGTGTGGCCCTCGTTGATCGGATGGAGGTCGAGGAACGCGACCGCGTCGCTTCCCTGGGCGACGAAGCTCGCCTTCTCGTGGCCTTCGACGATCCGGCAGAAGATGCAAGCGGCGTTGTCGGTCATGTCGCAAGCTCCTTGATGGCGTTCGCGAGCGCCTGCGCGCCCAGGGCGGCATCGGCGATCGACGCGAACTCGCGCGGCGTGTGCGATCCGCCGGTCGAGCGTACGAAGATCATGCCAGTCGGCACGCCGGACAGCGCGGGATTCTGCGCGTCATGGCCGGCTCCGCTCACCAGAAGAGGCGCCTCGACGCCAACGCTCCTCGTCGCTCGCTTCAGGACATCG
Source organism: Candidatus Udaeobacter sp. (assembly GCA_035535615.1). GTDB lineage: Bacteria > Chloroflexota > Limnocylindria > P2-11E > P2-11E > 3-1-20CM-2-70-9. The sequence goes on along the minus strand of DATLPP010000278.1, from coordinate 6,364 downwards.
CGGATCTTCGGATCGAGCGGCGTGACCGGCACGCGCGCGAGGTCGTCGACCGATGCTTCGACGCCGCGCGCGCCGGCGATGGCCGTCACCGCGTCGAGCACCTCGCGCACGAGACCATCGTGATCGCGCGCCGCCCGCAGGTCGAGCGAGAAGACGCATTCGCCCGGGACCACGTTCTTCGCGCCGGGACGGACCGCGATCTCCCCCACCGTCCCGACCGAGTCGGGCCGGCCGCGAGCGATGCGCTCCACCGCGAGGACGATCTCGGATGCGGCGGCCAGCGCGTCGGCGCGGGCGGTCATGACCGTCGCCCCGGCGTGATCGGCGCGGCCGCGGATCGCCACCCGAGCGTGATAGATGCCCACGATGTCGCTCACGATCCCGAGCGCCAGCCCCGCCGTCTCCAAGCGGGGTCCCTGTTCGATGTGCAGCTCCAGGTACGCGGCGAGCCCTTTCGGGTCCCGCCGGGCCGCCACGGGATCGCCCTCCTCGCCGAGCGCACGCAGGGCCTCGGCGATCGAGATGCCGTCGCGGTCCCGGCGATCGGCGACGCCGCGCGCGAGGCGACCGAACGCCGCGGTGGAACCGAAGAGCCCCACACCAAAGCGCGCGCCCTCCTCGTCGGCCCAGGCGACGACCTCGATCGGACGGCGCATCGCGGCCTTCTCGTCGATGAGCGACTCGACGGCCTCGACCGCGCACAGCACGCCGAGCGCGCCGTCGAAGCGGCCACCGTCGGGCACCGAGTCCAGGTGAGACCCGACGAGGATCGCTTCGCCGTCGCCCGGGAATCGGGCGTACAGGTTCGCCGCCGCATCGCGCCGGACCTGCGCGCCCCGCGCCTCGAGCCAGCCGCGCACCAGATCGCGCGCCTGCTGCTCGTCGGCGGAGAGCCCGAGACGCGACACCGACGTGCCCCGTCCTGCGATCCGCGCGAGCTCGGTGCTCCGCCGCTCGAGGCGGTCAGGATCGATCAACGGACCTTCCCCGCCAGCTCGTCGGGCCCAAACGACACATCCGCGAACACCTCGCGTTCGATCGCTTTGGCGAGCGGGATCCCACGCTCGATCTCGTCCGCATATCTCGGGTTGCGCCTCGCCGTGTCCCGCGCGCGCTCCTCGAGCGACTCGACCTTCTGCCCGCCACGACGATCGGCAACGTACACGAGCTTCTCCTCTGCGGTACGAGGCGTGAGCTCGGGGTCGAGCACGGTGTAAATCGCGTGGCGCCTGGCGAGCTCGACGCACGGGTCCAGCCCTTCGCCCGCGAGGACCAGCCCCGATAGGAGGTTGTGGTCGTGAGGGTCGCCGGCGAGAAGAGGACTCCGTCCGATGTCGTGAAGGTACGCCGCGAGGATGACCGCGTCGCGATCGATCTTCGAAGCACCACCCCGTCGCGCCGCGACCAGAGCCTCGGCGATAGCGCCGACCACGCGGCTGTGCGTCTCCAGCCAATCCGGGTACCGGTAGCGCTTGAAGAATCCATCTGCTTTCGTGGACAACTTTGTCAATCCGCTATTGACACGCTACGTGCCACTGCGTACGGTCCGCGCCGCAGGGGAGGTGTGCCGTGGCCGATCCGGCTCTTGCTATCGGAGATGACCGCATCATCGCGCACCTTCAATTCGCGCGAGCGGTCGCCTCCCGGTCCATCGATCCGCGGTGCCGCGGCGCCGATCGTGAGGACCTCATCGCCTGGGGCCTTGTCGGCCTGGTGCAGGCGGCCCGCCGATATCGCGGCGACCGCGGCGCTTCGTTCGGCGCATATGCCGCGCGAAGGGTGCGGGGCCAGATCCTCGACGCGCTCCGCGAGCGCGATCCACTCACCCGCAGCGCGCGCCGCGCCTTTCGCGCGGCCCAGCGCGCCAGCGAGGAGGGTGGCGCCGCGGTGCCGGCGGCGAATCCTCCCTACGTCGAGGTCTCGCTCGATCGCATTGGAGACGTGGCCGAGGTGCATCGCGCGCCGGAGCATCGCGACGCGCGGTGGCCGCTCGTCGCAAGCGCGCTTCGCGACCTCACGCCGCTCGAACGTCGCGTCCTTGTGCTTTCGTACGGGCGCGGACTGACGCTGCGCGAGATCGGCGGCGAGATCGGCCTGTCCGAGTCCGGCGTCTGTCGCCTGCGCGCGCGGGCGCTTGCCCGCATGCGATCTGCCTGCGCCGCCTAGCTTTAGAGTGCGGACGTGTCTGACCTGCGGCGTGCGCGCTTCGCGCGCCTCGTGCGCAACGCACTGGACGAGCTCCCCGCGGAGTTCCGCGAGCGCATCCGGAATCTGGAGATCGTGGTAGAAGACGAGCCGCCGCCCGAGCGAGTTTCGGAAGGCGGCACGCTCCTCGGTCTGTACGAGGGTGTGCCGCTCACGTCGCGCGGCGCGCAGGAGCCATACCTTCCCGATCGAATCTGCATCTTCCGCGGACCGATCGAGCGAATGACCGTCTCTCCCCGCCGGCAGGCCGCGATCGTGCGCGACACGGTCGTGCACGAGATCGCGCACCACTTTGGCATCAGCGACGCTCGTCTGTCGGAGCTGGGCCTCGGTGACGCGAACTAGCTAAGCGACCCGACCCCCGTCGGAAATGCCGCGTCTCATTTCGATGACGGTGCGCCGCAGAAGGTCCACTTCGGACCAGAGCTCATCCGCCGAATAGCCGTACGCATCGGCCATCACGCGGATCTCCGCCTCGATAACGCGGTAGCCGATTGCCACGGTGCCGAGAAGAACGACCGGCGGGATATGCTCCCCCGCCGCGACGTCCCCCTGGAGCAGGCGAACGATCGCATCGCGACGGTCGTTGTTATCCGCCTCGAGCGCTTCGACCCACGGCGGAATGCGCCACTCGAGAAACGTCGTCAAGCGCCGTCGCAGATCGATGGTGCCGCGCTCAGACGGATCCCCGGCCGCCGCGTCCGCGACGACGTGCGGCAGGATCATGGGTGCGCGGTCGCGGATCAGTGCGGCGGCGGCCGCGCGTGGAGTCCTTCCCATCCAGGAAGATGAACTCACGAATCGGCCGGGCGCGCACGGATTTCTTTTCACCTAACCGCGTATGGCTTGCTTGAACTTTCGCAGCGCCGCGAGGGGACCGTCCGGGTCCTCAAAGATCGCGGACCCGGCGACGAGAACGGTTGCCCCCGCGGCCACAACGCGCGCGGCGTTCTCCGGCTTGATCCCCCCATCCACCTCGAGCTCGGCGGCGAGGTGACGGCCGTCGAGCGCCTCGCGGATGGCTTTGACCTTCCCGAGCGCGCTCTCGATGAACTTCTGTCCACCAAAGCCGGGGTGAACGCTCATCACGAGCGCGAGGTCGAGAGACGCGAGATGCGGGAGAAGGGCATCGACCGGCGTCTCGGGATTCAGCGTCAGACCGGGTCGGACACCGCGAGCGCGGATCGCGGCGAGCGTCCCCGGGACGTCGCCCGAGGCCTCGACGTGGATGGTGAGGTAGGTGGCGCCGGCCTCGGCGTAGCGGTCGACCCACTCCTCCGGCCGCTCGATCATGAGGTGGACGTCGAGCGGCAGCCGGGTCGCCTTGCGCAGGTCCGCGACCATCTTTGGGCCAAACGTGAGGTTCGGGACGAAATGACCGTCCATCACGTCGACGTGGAGCCAGTCGGCACCCGCTCGCTCGACCGCGACCGCCGCCTCGGCCAGCCGGGCGAAGTCCGCGGACAGGATGGATGGGGCGAACTTGGGTTCAGTCATGTCTGACTTTCGCCTTGTGGCCGCGATGAGCGGCTGGCATCATCAACACCGGGAGGGCGCTCAATGTACCGTCCGCAGAACCTCCGCATTCCCGGTCCCACGTTCGTTCCCCAGGCGGTGCTCGCCGCGTCGGCGAGACCCCTGATAAATCACCGCGGTCCCGAGTTCGCCGCGCTCCTCGCGGCTCTCACGCGCGCGCTTCAGGATTTCCTGCGAACCGAGCACGACGTCCTGCTCCTGACCGCATCGGGGTCGGGCGGCATGGAAGCCGCGATCGCGAACACGCTCTCGTCCGGCGACAAGGTCCTCGTGTTCAGCTGCGGCGCGTTCGGCGAGCGCTTCGCCGCGATCTGCAAGTCCTACGGAGTGGATGCGCGGCGCGTCGACGTTCCCTACGGCCGCGCGGTCGAGCCCGATCTCGTTCGCGACGAGCTCGCGAAGGAGAAAGGTAAGGACGCCGCAAAGGCGGTCCTCATCACGCACAACGAGACATCGACCGGCGTCCTCAACCCGATCAAGGACATCGCGGCGGTCGTGCGTGAATCTGGAAAGCTCTTCCTCGTCGACAGCGTCTCCGGCGCCGGATGCGCCGAGCTCGAGATCGACGAGTGGGGCATCGACGTGTGCATCACAGCCTCGCAAAAGGCGTGGGGCGCGCCTCCAGGCGTCGCCATGGTCACGATGAGCCCGCGCGCGTGGAAGGCATACGAAAAGTCGAACCTGCCGAAGTCGTACTTCGACCTCGCCTCCTACAAGGCCTCGCTCGAGAAGGCACAGACCCCGGCGACTCCGGCTGTCACGGTCTTCATCGCGCTGCAGGAGTCGCTCCGACTCATGGCCGAGGAAGGTCTCGAGGCGATCATCCGCCGCCACCGCGACCTCGCGCGCGCGACACGGCGCGGGCTCCAGGCGGTGAACCTCCAGCTCTTCGCAGACGAGCGTTACGCGTCGCCGGCCGTGACCGCGTTCCGGCCGCCCGCACGCGTCGATGCACGGAATCTCATCCGCATCCTGCGCGACGACCACGACACCATCGTGGCCGGCGGCCAGGGAAAGATGGAAGGCCAGCTGGTTCGCGTCGCGCACCTCGGCTTCGTGACGCTGCAGGATATCGTCGCGTTCTTCAGCGCCCTCGAGCTCACGCTCCGCGATCTCAACCAACCCGTAGAGCCCGGCGTCGCGATGACCGCGGCGCTCCGCGCATACGCGGAGAGCCAGCAGCAGTCGTCACGTCCCGCCGCCCGCGCATCGTCGACCGCACGGCCGGCGAACGACGCGGTCGCGACTCGTCGCTAGCCGCCGCAACATCGTTCACGTCGCGGACCCTCTTGCCGAAGAGGGTCTCGCGCTGCTCCGCGCGCGTTGCGAGGTCCGCCAGACCACCGGCCTGAAAGAGGCCGACCTGGCCGCGCGCGTCGCGGATATCGACGCGCTCATCGTGCGCAGCGAGACCAAGGTCACGGTGCCGATTCTCGACGCCGCGAAGCGACTCGTCGTCGTAGGGCGCGCCGGCGTTGGCGTGGACAACATCGACGTGCGCGCGGCGACCGCCCGCGGCGTGTACGTCGTGAACGCGCCGCTCGGCAACATCGTTGCCGCCGCCGAGCACACGCTCGCGCTCGTCCTTGCCCTCCTGCGCCGCGTCGTCGACGCCGACCGGAGTGTCCGCGCCGGCGAGTGGACCCGCTCGAAGTTCATCGGACGCGAGCTCCGGGGAAAAACCCTCGGTCTGGTCGGAGTGGGACGCGTCGGCGGCGAGGTCGCGCGCCGCGCGAGCGGCTTTGGCATGACCGTCATAGCGCACGATCCCTTCGCGACCGAGGCATCCGCGCGTGCCGCCGGCGCGCGCCTCGTGGACCTCGACGAGCTTCTGCGCACCGCCGATGTCATTTCGCTCCACGTGCCGCTCACCGAGAAGACCCGTGGGCTCATCGGTGCCGAGGCCCTCGGTCGAATGAAACCGACCGCGGTGGTCGTGAACGCCGCGCGCGGAGAGATCGTGGACCTCGACGCGCTCGCGGTCGCGCTCAAGAACGAAACGATCGCCGGCGCCGCTATCGACGTCTTCGCGACGGAACCGCTTCCGGCCGATGCGGCGATCCGCTCGGCGCCGCGCACGGTTCTGACGCCCCACATCGCGGGATCGACAAGCGAGGCGCAGACCAACGTCGCCGTGGACGTGGTCGAGCAGATCCTCGACGTCCTCGACGGCAAGCCCGCGCGCTACGCCGTCAACGCTCCACGCCCGCCCGCGGAAGAAGCCGGCGGAATGGCCTGGCTGCGTCTCGCCGAACGCCTCGGCTCGCTCACCGCGCAGCTTCTCGATGACCGGCCCGCGCAGCTCGCGCTCGGATACGGCGGCGCGGTGCTCGAACTCGACCCCGAGCCACTCCGGGCAGCCGCGGTGAAGGGCGTGCTCGAGACCTTCAGCGAGCAGCGCGTCAATCTCGTAAACGCACTCGACCTCGCGCGGTCGCGCGGCCTCGCCATCGCCGAGCGTCGCGAGACGGAGCCCGCGCGATACGCGGCGCTGCTCTCGGTGAAGGTCGGATCGACCGAGGTGGCCGGAACGCTCGTGCAGGGCGACCCGCGAATCGTGTTCATCGACGGCTTTTGGGTGGACGTGCCGGTCGACGGCCACCTGCTCCTCACCAAGCATCAG
>DATLPP010000277.1:0-4077 GCA_035535615.1 Candidatus Udaeobacter sp. | reverse complement strand
TCGAGCGTTAGAGCGCGATGTTGCCGCGACGCGCGGGGATGCGACGACCGTCGACTCGCTCGGCCCAGTGCTGCGAGCCGAACGCGGTGAGGAAGTAACGCATCCGGTTGCTGCGTCTGCGCTGGACCTCGTTGTCTGCCTGGGCGCTGGCGGCGCGCGAGCGGAACAGCTGACGTAGACGATCCATGAGCGTGTCCTCCTCCCATGTCATTCGCGGAGCCTGCGCTTGCATCACGGTGCGAACGATCACACACGACATGAACGGTCTGTGCCGCTCAAGACACTCAGCGGGCCTTTTGAATCCCCGTCCGGATCATCGCCTCGGTCATCTGCCGAAGCTCGAGGTGGCGGATGACGCCGTCTTTGTCAACGAAGAACGTGCTCGGAAGCGTCAGCACGCCAAAACGCCGCGTCGTGGCGCCGTCGCTGTCGAGGACCGGCTGCAGGCGGTCGAGCCCGAGCGAGTCGAGGAAGGAGCGCGCCTTATCGCCCGGCTCCATGAGATCGACTTCGAGAACGACCACGTTGGGCTCGCTCGCGGCAACGCGCTGGAGCGCCGGCATCTCCTCGCGGCATGGCGCGCACCAGGTCGCCCAGAAGTTCACGACCACGACCTTGCCGCGGTACGACGAGAGCCGAAGCGCCTGACCGTCCAGGCCCGTCCACTCGAAGTCGGGCGCGGTCGCTCCGATCCGGCCAGCGGCCCCGTCCGCCGCGATCTGCGCGCGGATGACTCCCGCGTCGGTCACTGTCGCGGGCTTGTTCAGAAGGGGCCAGAGGAGCGCGGCGAGCGATGCGAGCGCGATCGCGCTGATGATGATCGCGGCGATCCAACGCGGAAGCGCGGTCGGCTCGGGCTGGGTTCCAGGTGCGGTCGCGAGGCTCATCCGACGAGAGGCAGAAAATTGAAGAGCTGGGGCAGCCGCGCGAATTGGCCCGACACGAGGACCAGACCCATAACGATCACGAGCGTACCGCCGGCCAGGTTCACCACCCGGATATGCGCGGCGAGCCAGCGAGCCACGCGTTGCGCGCCGCCGATCCCGCCGGCGAGGAGCAGGAACGGAACGCCGAGCCCGAGCGCGTACGCGACGAGGAGCACTGCGCCCGAGCCCAGGTCCTCGTTCAGCAGAAGCGTGAGGATCGCCCCGAGGTACGGACCCACGCATGGCGTGAAGCCAACGCCGAAGGCCACGCCGATGAGAGCGCTGCGCGGAAGCCCCGTGGTCCTTCCCTCGAGACGCAGGTCGAGCTCTCGAGCGAGGAGCGGTATGCGGATCAGGCCGACCATCTGCATCCCGAGGACGACCAGAAGCAGGCCGCCCACGCGCTGAAGCCAGTACACCATCTCGCCGGCAAGCGCGCCGACGAGCGCGACGGCTACCCAGAGGAGGGTGAACACCGTCGTGAACCCGAGAACGAAGGCGATCGCGTGCGCCACGGTGCGCGCGCGATGCTTCCCTGAGAGCGCGGCCTCGCCCGCCATGTTCACGAGGAATGCGGGGACGAGTGGCAGGACGCACGGCGAGAGGAACGACAGGATCCCGGCACCGAACGCGATCGCGACGTTCACGAGGACCTAGCCTACGGTCCGCTCCCGCGCGTACACGATGAGATCGAGGTTATAGAAGCGGCCCGGCCCTTGGAGGGTCATGCCGCACTTCGAGGCGACGTTCCGCGAGCGTGCGTTGTCGGGGAGGATGAGCGCGACGATGCGTCGCAGGTCCATCTCACCGAAGCCGTAGTCGACCAGCGCGCGCGCGGCCTCGGTCGCATAGCCATGACCCCATACCCGCGGCGAGAGCTCGTACGCGACCTCCACGTCGGGGCCTTTGCCCTCGACGGGGAAGAGTCCGACCTGACCGAGGAACTCGGCCGAATCCCTCAGCTCGAGCGCCCAGAGGCCGAGTCCGGGAGGCTGGCGCGCGGTGAAGGCCATCGTTCGTGCCAGACGCTGAGCGGTCTCGGCGACGTCCTTCGAAGGCGCGCTCGGCGTCCACTTCATCACCTCTGGCGAGCCGAACACCTCGTGGAGCGGAGTGGCATCGGCCTCGCGGTAGGGTCGGATGACGAGCCGTTCTGTCCGGAGCGGCAGCGGCATCAGCCGATCGCTTGGCCGAGGTCCGCGATGAGGTCGTCCACCGTCTCGATGCCCACGGAAAGACGCACGAGCCCGGCGGGCGGCGCGAGCTTCGTGCCGGCGACGGAGCCGTGGGTCATGGCGAGAGGGATCTCGATGAGCGATTCGACGCCACCCAGCGACTCCGCGAGCGCGAAGATCTTCGTCCGCGCGGCCATCCGCTTCGCCGCGACCTCGCCGCCGCGCAGCTCGAACGACAGCATCCCGCCGAACGCGCGCATCTGCCGCCGCGCAAGCGCGTGCTGAGGGTGCGTCGGGAGGCCGGGGTAGTTCACGGTCGTGACCTTCGGGTTCTCCGCGAGCCACTGCGCTATGGCCTGCGCGTTCGCGGAGTGCCGCTCCATCCGCACGGCGAGCGTCTTCGCGCCACGCAGCACGAGCCACGCGTCGAACGGTCCCGGCACGCCGCCGGCCGCGTTCTGCAAGAAGGCGATGCGCTCGCGGAGCTCGTCGTCGTTCCCGGCGAGGCCGCCGCCGACCACGTCGGAATGCCCGCCCAGGTACTTCGTCGTCGAATGGAGCACGACGTCCGCGCCGAGCTTCAGAGGCTGCTGCAGGTAGGGGCTCGCGAAGGTGTTGTCGACGATGGCGAGCGCCTTTCCCTTGTGCGCGATCTCGGCGAGCGCCGCGATGTCGAGGACCTTCATGAGCGGATTCGACGGGGTCTCGATCCAAACGAGCTTCGTCTTGGATCGCATCGCGCGCCGCGCTGCTTCGGGCTTGCGCATGTCGACCACGGTCAGCTCGATGCCCAGGCGCGCGAACACCTTCGTAAATAGGCGATACGTGCCGCCGTACACGTCGTCGGTGAGGACGACGTGGTCGCCCTTCGAGAGGAGGTGCGCGACCGCATCCGTCGCGGCCATCCCCGACGCGAACGCGAGACCCCACCGTCCGCCTTCGAGCGCGGCGAGGCAGGTCTCGAGGGCCGTGCGCGTGGGATTGCCGGTGCGCGCGTATTCGTAGCCCTTGTGCTTCCCCACTGCTTCCTGCGCGAAGGTCGAGGTCTGGAAGATCGGGACGACGACGGCGCCGGTCACGGCCTCCGGTTCCTGACCGGCGTGGATGGCGAGCGTCTCGAATCCGGGCCTGCGGGGAGCTTGCTTCACGTCACTGCCAGTATGCCCAGAACGCGCGCGCGAACCGCTAGCTGAGGGTCTGGCTGGGCCGGCCGTCCGCGCCGCGCTGATGGTCGACGAGGGCGTCGAGCTTCGTGCTCTGCTCGAGCGCGGCGCCGACGCGTGCGCGAATGGCGTCGAGGATCGGGCCAACCTGGGCGGTTGGGGGCATCTCGCGGAGGAGCTTCATGGCGACGTTGATCTCCGTGAGCACATCGCGAAGCGAGCGCACCTCAGCGGCGAGATCGCTTGGGACGACCGCGTGACCCTTTGTGGGAAGTGGGAGCGCGGAGACGGTATGGCCGTTTCCGTTTGTGCCGTGCGACTTGCCCAAAGCTGTTGCGTCCTGGTAGGTCTGGTTGAGGCCGGCGCGAATTCCAGCAATGTCGCTTGAGAGGTCGGCAAGAGCAGTCCCCGCCGCGTCCGGCCACGCCCGGGTGATGTTCACGAGCTCGACTCGGTTCTCCGCGCCATAGCGTTCCAGAAGCCGAGAGACGTGCACTTTGACGCCCTGCTCGGAGATCCCGAGCTCAGCCGCAATGTCTTTGTTCGTCTTCCCCTGCGCTACGTTTCGGAGGATCACTTCCTGCCGGGCACTCAGCGAACGTTGGATTGGCATGAACGAAAGTATATACCCTTTCGGTCACTACTTCACGTAACGGTCGTACTACACGAAGGGACACTTGCGGTTACGCATGGAAATCGCGGAAAACGGATACGTGGGGCTGACGGGCGCGCGCATTGGGTTCATTTGCATGGCGCCGGCGCATCTCGACAAGAACGGCGCTCTGGTCGATCACCTGACCATCCATGCGAAGG
>DATLPP010000276.1:0-3265 GCA_035535615.1 Candidatus Udaeobacter sp. | reverse complement strand
TTCATGAAGTCGCCGCCGCGCCAGATCCCGGACGACAAGGCGCGTGAAGGCGTGGAGGAATACATCAAGGGACGCCAGGGTCAGCAGACGCTCGGCGGATCCGCGACCTAGCGGTGATGGACCGCCTGCTCCACGGATCGGCGTTCTGGGCCTGGCGATTCGGAGCGACCCTCGCTCAGCGCCTCCCGTCGTGGGTTACGTACCCCGCCGCCGTGATCGGCGGCGAGATGGCGTACCTCTTCTGGATCGGGCGGCGGCAGATCGCGAAGCAGAACTTCGCCATCGTGCTCTCTCTGCCGGCCGGCGACCGCGAGGTCGCGCGCGTTGCGCGGCGCTCGTTCCGCAACTTCGCCAAGTACCTCGTGGAGATCATGCGGTTCCCGCGTCTCGATACCGAGGACTTCGCGAGGCTGGTCACGATCGACGCGCGCTCGTGGTCGTACTTCCGGGCCGCGCACGATCATGGACGTGGCCTGATCTTCGTGTCGATGCATTTCGGAAACTTCGAGATCGGCGGGGCTCGCATCGCCGATGAGATGCCCCTCAACGTGATCGCCGACGAGCTCGAGAACCAGCGGTTGATGGATCTGCTCGTTGCGAACCGCGCGCACAAGAACGTAAAGCTCCTGCCACCCGAGGGAGCGGTCCGCCAGGTGCTCCAGGCTCTCCGCCGCAACGAGATGGTCGGACTGATGATGGACCTCGGCCCACGGGCCAAAGAGCTCGACAACGTCGAGGTCATGTTCTTCGGGGAGCGCACGGCCTTCCCCACGATCGCGGCGAACCTCGCGCGGGTGTCGGGCGCGCCGATCGTCGTCGCCGCCGTGACACGCGAGCGCGACAACACGTTCCGCGGCGTCGCCCTGCCGCCGATCTTCGTCGAGCGGACGAAGCAGGCCGCTCATGACATCGAGCACACCACGCAGGCGATCGTCCACGGCCTCGAGCAGCTCGTCCGCCTCGACCCCGACCAGTGGTACATATTTCGCCCGATGTGGACCCGGCCCGAAGGCACCGTCTAGCGCATGGGCGCTGCGCGAGCGCTCGCGCGTGCGGGGGAGCGGATCCTTCCCAGGGTGCCGCCGGCCTGGCAGGGGCCGATCTCGGAGGTCGCCGGGACGATCGCCTATCTGGCGGCGCCACGCCAACGCGCCGCGGTCCGCGCGAACCTGGCGATGATCGCCCCGGGGCAGTCCCTCTCGGCCCGGCGCGTGTTCGTCAACCAGGTCCGCCAGTACCTCGAGGTGTTCCAGATCCCGCGGCTCGACCGCGCGCGGTTCGATCAGATCGTTCGTGTCGAAGGCTGGGATCAATTCCTATGCGCACAGCGCCTTGGCAAGGGCGTGATCTTCGGCAGCGCGCACCTCGGGCCGGTGGCCCTCGTCGGTCAGATCCTCATAACGCGCGGCTTCACGCTCACTCTTCCCGCCGAGAAGACCGATTCTGAATTCATGCACGCGGTGAACCGCGCGCGGCAGGCGCAGGGCCTCGTCCTCGTCCCGATCGACTCGGCCCTCGGGCTCCATCGGGTAATTCGGGATGCCGGAGTCCTCGGGATCCTCGCCGACCGCGCGGTCACGGGCGTCGGTGAAACGGTCGAGTTCTTCGGACGGCCCGCGCTGCTGCCGTCGGCACAAGTCGCGCTCGCGTTGCGGACCGGCGCCGCCCTTCTTCCCGCATTCGCCTGGCGCGAGAAGGGTCTCCTCTTCGCGCGGATCGAAGAGCCGCTCGAGCTCGTCTCGACCGGCGACCGCGACGCCGACGTCCGCGCCGGCGTTCGCCGATTCGCGGCGATCCTCGAGCGGTACATCAAGGAGCATCCCGAACAGTGGACTGTCTTCGAGCCGGTGTGGGGGACACATGGGTCGAGCTGATCTTCAGCTCCACAGCGACCTGGGCGATGGTCTTTCTTCGATCGAGGAGATCCTTGACTCCGCGGAGCGCGTGGGGCTCGACGTGATCGCGCTGACCGATCACGACGACATCCGCGGTGCCTTTGCGCTGCGCGAGCTCGCGGCACAGCGCTCGAGCCCGGTGGCCGTCGTGCCTGGCGTCGAGGTGACAACACGATCCGGCCACCTCCTCGCGCTCTGGATCGAGGACGAGATCCCGATGTTCTGCACTCTGGCCGACGCGCTCTCGCGCATCCACGCCGCGGGCGGGGTGGCGATCGTGCCGCATCCCCTTTCGTACCTGACCTTCTCGATCGGCGAGGGCGCGCTGCGGCAGCTCGCTGCGTACGGAGACGAGACGCGGATGGTCGACGCGATCGAGGTGCGCAATCCGTCGTACGCCGGACGCGTCCGCGCATCGCGCGCCGCGTGGCTCAACAATCACGTGCTGCGGATCGCCGTGACCGGTTCGAGCGACGCGCACCACGCGGCGCTCGTCGGGACGTGCTGGACCGGCTTTCCGGGGAGCACCCCGGAGGAGCTCCGAGCGGCGCTACGGGGACACGCGACCACAGCAGACGGGCGCGGCTGGACGCTCCGCGAACACCTCGACGGCGCCGCCACGCAGCAGTGGCGGTCCATGGTCCGCGACCCCATCAAGCGTGCTCGCCGCAGAATGACTCGCGCTGGGGGCGGCAAGAAAAAGAAGTCATGAAAGTCGGCATCGTCTCGCCGTACGCGTATCCGCGGCCGGGCGGAGCGAACTCGTACATCCGCGAGAGCTACTCGGAGCTTCGGCGCCTGGGACACGACGTGCGGATCATCACCGCGCCCTGGGGCGACGACCCGCCGGCGCAGGACGTGATCCAGATCGGCCAGGCGATCGCCGTGCCGTACAACGGAGCGATCGGGCGCATCACGCTCTCGCTCCGCCTCGAGTGGCTCGTCTCACGGATGCTGGAGCGCGAGCAGTTCGACATCGTTCATCACCACGAGCCGCTCGTGCCGTTCCTCTCGATGCAGATCCTCGACTCCGCGCGCTGCCCGCAGGTGGCGACGTTCCACGCCTTCGGCGGTTTCTCCTTCTCGTACTGGGCCGGCCGTCCGATCGGGAATCGCTACATGAACAAGCTCGATGCGCGGATCGCGGTCTCGAGCGCGGCACGCCACTTCATCTCCACGTATTTCCCAGGCGACTACAAGATCATCCCGAACGGCGTGGACGTCCAGTTCTACGCGAGCGCCAAGCCGTTTCCCGAATACAACGACGGCAAGATCAACATCCTCTTTGTCGGCCGGCTCGAGCCTCGAAAGGGCGCGATGTATCTCATGGAGGCCTACGCGAAGCTGAAGCCGAAACACCCCGAGCTCCG
>DATLPP010000275.1:0-1699 GCA_035535615.1 Candidatus Udaeobacter sp. | reverse complement strand
CCGCATCCTCAGGATGTGAACGAGATCAGCGAACCGAGCTAGCGGCGCAGCTCGAAGATGATCTCGCCGTCGACCACCTGACCCGTCCGCGCGAACCCGAGCTTGTCGTGGACCCGCAGAGATGGCGCATTGTTTGGTGTGGTCGACGACACGAAGCGGCGGATGCCGTGTTCCGTGGCCGCCCAGTCCATAAGCGCGCGTGCGGTCTCGGTCGCGTAGCCCTTCTTCCGATGATTCGGGAAAACGGTCCACCCCAGCTCAACCGCGTTCGGTGTCGCGGTGTCGTTCACGCCGGGCGGACCGTGGAAGTTCACGTAGCCAACCATCGTCGCGGCATCACGAAGCACCATCGCTCGCAGCGACCAGGGTGCCCACGACGCGTCGTTCGCGATCTGGTCGCGCCGATAGCGCGCGAGCTTACGTGCGCCCACATTCGGAAAGTCCGCCGGGATCCGATAACCGGCGAGCGCCGCCATCGCGGCGCGATCGCCGGCGATGAGCGCATCGAGCAGTGGAATCGGCATGAGCACGATGTCGAGCCGCTCGCTGTGTATGGCCTGCGCGCTCGTCGGCGGAGCTAGTCCCGTTTGTTTGTGCCGAGCGTTCGTTCGAGGAGCTCATCGGAAAGGCGGAGCGGCCGGCCCGAGCCGCCGTGCCGCTCGAGCGAGAGCTCGGCGAGGACCGAGAGGGCGATCTCCGCCGGCGTGCGTCCACCGAGATCGAGACCGACCGGCGCGTGCACCGCGCGGATCCGCTCCTCGGCGATTCCCTCGCCGCGCAGCATCTGCGCGATGAGAATCGTCTTGCGCTTACTGCCGAGAAGGCCCACGTAGCGCGCGCCACTCTTCACGGCGGCGCGCAGGCACTGCGAGTCGAGCTTGTGGCCGCGCGTCGCGACGATCACGAAGGAGTTCCAGCCGATGGGCATCGTCTCAAGGGCTTTGGCCATGTCCATGTTCACGACCTCGCTCACGCCGGGGAAGCGCTCGCGATTCGCGAACTCGGCGCGGTCGTCGATGACCGTGACGTCGTAGTCGAGCTGCACGCCGAGCTTCGCGATCGCGAGGCCCACGTGACCACCGCCCGCGATGACCAGGCGCGGCCGCGACATGACCGGCTCGACGAGAAGCTCGGTCTCCTCGTCGAGGACGACGGAACGGGCCGTGCCCTGCCTTAGCGTTTCCATCGCCGCGGCCCTCGCCCGCGCGTCGAGCGCGTGGTCACCGAGGGTGCCACCGCCACTCGCGTCGGTCTCGACGAAGAGCTTTCCGGCCGCGATCACGTCCTTACCACGCTTGCGCATGAGGGTCGCGACGGCGACCGGCTTGCCGCCGGCCGAGGCCGCGAGCACGTCGCCGAGAAGATCGCGGCCGGCGAATCGCAGCACGCGCTCGCCCGGCTCGATCGAGATCCACATCGTGCCGCCGCAGACCAGCCCGGTGTCCCACGCGAGGTCTTCGGTGAGCTCGTACTCGCGGAGGGAGGGCTCGCCGCTCTCGATGACGTGTTTCGCTTCGGCGAACGCGTCGCCCTCGACGCACCCGCCGCCGAGTGTGCCGACGAGACGCCCGAGGTCGTCGACAAGAAGCTTTGCGCCAACGACCTGAGGAGTGCTCCCGGTCGTGCGGACCACCGTCGCGACCGCGAACCGCCGCCCCTCACGCTCGAGCTCGGCCATCCGAGCGAAGATCTCCCGCAT
>DATLPP010000274.1:0-12349 GCA_035535615.1 Candidatus Udaeobacter sp. | reverse complement strand
CGAGGCGTCGGCCGATTGGATGTACACCGCGACGATGCCAACGAGCATGAGGAGCGAACCGGCGAGCGTGAAGATGACGAACTTCAGGGTGGCGTAGATGCGCCGCGGCCCGCCCCAGATGCCGATGATCAGGTACATCGGCACGAGCATCAGCTCGAAGAAGATGTAAAACAGGAAGAGGTCGAGCGCGATGAACACGCCGACCATGCCGACCTCGAGCAGCAGGAACGCGGTCATGTACTCGACGATCCGCGTCTTGATCGCGCCGCCGCTCGAGTACAGGACCGAGATGAACGTCAGGAGCGTGGTCATCGGCACGAGCAGGACGGAGATGCCGTCCACGCCGACGAGGTAGCTGATGCCAAGGCTTGGAAGCCAGTCGACGCGCTCGACGAGCTGGAAGCCGGCCTCCCCGACCACGAACTGCTTCAGCATCCAGAGCGAGACGACGAGCTCGACGAACGTTGTCGTGATCGCGACCTGCTTCGCGGCGCCCTCGTCGCGCCGGAACAGAAAGAGCGGGATCAGGCCCGCTATCGGGATGACGACGAGAAGCGAGAGCAGGTTCGTCATCGGCCGAGGATCCCCGTGGCGTAGCCGCCGTATGCGACGAGCACCAGGAGCAGCCCCGCGACGATCGTGAGCGCGTAGTTCCCCACGATGCCGGTCTGCACGCGACGAAGGCCCTGGCCGCCCATCGCGAGCGCCCAGCCGAGCCGGTTCGCGAGGCCATCGATGATGTGAACGTCGAAGGCCCAGGACGCGCCCGCGAACGCGCGCGCCGCTTCGACGAAGCGGTGGTCGTACAGCTCGTCGACGTAGTACTTGTTCACGAGCACCCGGTAGACCGGGCCGGCTGCCCGGGTGAGTGCCGCGGGGTCCGGGCGATGACGCACGTACATCGAGAGACCGAACGCGATGCCGATGACGCCCGCGATCACCGAGACGAGCGCCAACACGATCACCGTCGCGAGCTCGGGCGCATGCTCGGCCACGCCGGCGGCCTGGGCGACGGGCGCGAGGAAGCTGTGGATGAAGCCCTGCTCCGGCGGGAAGCCGATCACGATGCCGAGGACGGCCGACCCCGCGGCGAGTGCCATCAAGGGAAGCGTCATCACGCGCGGCGATTCGTGCGCGTGGTCGTAGAGGTGGTGGTCGCGCGGCTCGCCGTAGAAGGTCATCCAGAGCGCGCGCGTCACGTAGAACGCCGTGAGGACCGCGGTGATGATGCCGATCGCGTAGAGCACGAGGTGCCCGTTCGCGAACGCGCCGCCGAGTATTTCGTCCTTCGACCAGAAGCCCGCGAGCGGCGGCAACGCGGCGAGCGCGCCACCTGCGATCAGCATCGTCCAGAACGTCACCGGCATCTTGCGGCGCAAGCCGCCCATCTTCCGCATGTCCTGCTCGCCGCCAAGGCCGTGGATCACCGAGCCGGACCCGAGGAAGAGCAGCGCTTTGAAGAAAGCGTGCGTCGCGAGGTGGAAGATCGCGGCGACGGGAGCGCCCACCCCGAGCGCGAGGAACATGTATCCGAGCTGGCTGACCGTCGAGTACGCCATCACCCGCTTGATGTCGAACTGGACGAGCGCGATGGTCGCCGCGAAGATCGCCGTGATCGCTCCCACGACGCCGACGACCTGGAGCGACGGGCCCGCGGTCTCGAAGAGCGGCATCGACCTCGCCACGAGGTACACGCCCGAGGTCACCATCGTCGCGGCGTGGATGAGGGCCGAGACGGGGGTCGGGCCTTCCATCGCGTCGGGAAGCCACGAGTAGAGCGGCAGCTGCGCCGATTTCCCGGTGGCTCCGAAGAAGAGGGCAAGGCAGATAAGCGTGAGTGGGCCCTGTGCCATCGAGCTTGTCGCAAGCCGTGTGAACACGTCGAGAAAGTTCATCGACCCGAAGACGAGGAAGATCGTGATGATGCCGATCGTGTAGCCCCAGTCGCCGATGCGGTTCATCACGAAGGCCTTCTTCGCGGCGTAGTACGGCTCGGGGCGCTCGAACCAGAAGCCAATCAAAAGGTAGCTGCAGAGACCAACGCCCTCCCAGCCCACGAACATGAGCAGGTAGTTGTCCGCCATGACGAGGATCAACATCGCGAACACGAAGAGCGAGAGCCACGTGAAGAAGCGGTAGAAGCCGGCATCGTGGGCCATGTAGCCGTTCGAGTAGACAAAGATCAGGAACGAGACGACGGTTACCACCAACAGCATCACCGACGAGAGTGGGTCGATGAGAGCGGAGACGTTGATGGAGAAGTCCCCGACCGCGATCCACTTGTAGAGGGGCACGACCGTCTGCGCTTTTCCGCCGAGCACCTCGAGGAAGACGCCGATCGAAACAAGGGCCGAGAGCCCGACGGCGACCGTGGCGATCGGTCCGGTCATGTGACCGAGCCAGCGCCGGCCAAAGAGGCCGTTGATCAGGAACGCCGCGAGCGGAAACGCCGGAATGAGCCAGACGAGGGCGATCATCTAGGTCACCCCTTCATCTGGTGGATCTCGTCAACGTTGACCACCGGCCGATTGCGATACGCCGAGAGGATGATCCCAAGCCCGACCGCGACCTCCGCGGCGGCGATGACGAAGACGAAAATGACGAAAACGCTACCGCGCTCGTCGATCGAACCGTACTTCCGAGAGAAGGCAACGAGCGCGAGGTTCGCGGCGTTCAGCATGAGCTCGACGCACATGAGGATCACCACGGCGTTGCGACGAACGAGCACGCCCGCGCACCCGGTGAAGAACAACACCGCGGACACCGCGATGTACGCGCCGAGAGGGACCGTCATCGCCGGCGCCGCATCGCGGCCTCTTCCGGATCGTCGCGCCTGGTCAGGACGATCGCGCCGACCATCGCCGCGAGGAGGAGCACCGAGGCCACCTCGAAGGGGAACGCGAAGTCTGTGAAGACGCTCGTGGCGAGCGCGGGCAGGTCGCCGCCGCCCGGCCGCGGCGGTGCGCCCGCGAACGAGAAAGAGAAGAGCGCGACGGGGATCGCGACGGCCGCCACGAATACAGCCGCGATCGGGGTCTGCCGCTGGAAAAAGAGCGCGCGGGGACGGTCGCTGAACTTCGTGAACATGACTCCGTACAGGATCAGCACCGTGATCGCGCCGACGTAGATGAGCACCTGGAACGCGGCGATCGTTTCCGCGCCCAGCAGCACGAACATCCCAGCCATGCACAGGAACGTGAATGCCATGAGCAGGGCGGCCGCCGTGATCCGGTTGAGCAGCACGACCGCGGCGCCACCGGCGATCACCCCGATCGACAGAAGGGCGAAGACGACCGGCTCGACGAAATCGAACGTCACCTCGGCGTCAGCTGGCCGCGCGGACCGCCGGCGCCGTCGCCGCGCGAGCTCGGGCACGGAGAGTCGCGAGACGCCGGCGCTGAACGAACGGGATCCCCGCGACAAAGACGACGACGAGCACCCAGTTCGCGATCGCGATCGGCACCAGCGAGTTCGGGAACGCGAGGGCCAGGGTGGCGACAGCGACGATGTTCACAAGGGCCATCGGGATCAGGCCCTTCCAGCAGAAGCTCATCAGCTGGTCGATCCGAAGACGCGGCAGAGTCGCGCGGATCCACATCATCACGACGATGAACGCATACACCTTCAGCGTGAACCAAAGGACCCCAAGGAGCGGGATAGCGTCGACCCCGGGACCCTGCCAACCCCCGAACCACAGCGTGGTGATGATCGCGCACACGACGGTCACGTTGCCGTATTCGGAGAGCGCGAGCATCGTCCCCCACCGCATACCCGAGTACTCCGTGAGCCAGCCGGCGACGAGCTCGGACTCGGCTTCCGGTAGGTCGAACGGTGTGCGGTTCGTCTCGGCGAGGGCCGCGATGAAGTAGATGAGGAACGAGAACGGCAGGATCAGCACGTTGACGAACGGCCCGGTCTGCGAGCGCGTGATGTCGATCATCGACAGCGACCCAACGACGAGCGCCACCGACACGAGCGCCAGGATCTGCGGGATCTCGTACGAGATGAGCTGACCGGCGGAGCGCAACCCACCGACGAGCGCGTACTTGTTGTTCGACGCCCATCCCGCGATGACGATGCCGAGCACTGTCATCGAGCCGAGCGTGGTCAGATAGAGCAACCCGATATTTAGATTCGTGCCGACGATGTCCTGAGCGAACGGCAGCACCGCCCACGACGCGAGCATCGGACAGAACACGAGCGCCGGTGCCGCCACGAAGAACCAGCCGTCGCTCGCCGCCGCGCGGACATCTTCCTTTGAGATGAGCTTGAGCGCGTCGGCGAACGTTTGGAGGAGTCCGAACGGTCCGACGTGATACGGGCCGAGGCGGTCCTGGATGATCGCCTGGATCTTCCGCTCGAGGTAGATCTGCAGAAGCGCGCCGTTCAAAACGAGGAAGAGCGCGAGCCCCACGGCGATGACAAGGCGGAGCGGCGCCCAGATGAACGGATCGATGCCGAGAGGACCGACTGGCACGACTAACCTCGCTCAATCTCGGGCTTCGCCCGAGACGCGCTCAGGACTGGTCGATCTCGCTCCTCGCGGGTGAACCGCTCGTCGCTCACTTTCCTATCCGGCTCAATCTCGGGCTTCGCCCGAGACGCGCTCAGGACTGGTCGATTTCGCTCCTCGCGGACAGGGGCAGGGGCCCCTGGGCACGCAGTGAACCGCTCGTCGCTCACTTTTCTACCCACCGCGGGCGTCGCTACGCGGCGGCAGGAACGACTTTCGAAGGGGATGTCCAGGGAAGCTCTCTTCGAGAAAGATGCGGCGGAGGTCCGGATGGCCGTCGAACTCGATGCCGAACATGTCGTAGGTCTCGCGCTCGCACCAGTTCGCGCCTTCCCAGACAGGCGCCAGCGTGGGGATGTGCGGGTCGAGCTCCGTGCACGTGGTGCGCAGCATGACCGTGACCTTCGTTCCGGTGCCGCGGACGAACGTCACCGACCGGAGCTCCGCGCCTGTGTCGACGCCCGCGTTGACGGAGTACAGGTCGCAACGAGTGCGCGCGTCGTCGCGGACGAACGTCGCTACTTCCACCAGTCGTTCGCGATCCACGTCGAGTACGAGCATGTCGTGCAAAGTCGAGACGCGCGCCTTTTCGCCGAGACGCGACGCGACGTACGACCGCAGCCCGGCGAGATCGGCCGCGGGCCGCGGCGCGCTCAGTACCAATTCAAAGCGTCCTTCCTCCACGCGTAGTAGAGGCCGACGACGAGGATCCCGATGAAGACGATCACTTCGACGAGCCCGGCGACGCCGAGCTGTCGGAAAAGGACCGCCCACGGAAAGAGGAAGATCACTTCAACGTCGAACACGACGAAGAGCAATGCGAACACGTAAAAATGCGTTGGATATCGACCCCACGCCTGGCCGATCGGCTCCTCTCCCGACTCGTACGTGCGGAGCTTTTCCTTCGTGGGCTTGCGAGGAGCGACGAGCCGAGAGAGCGTCAGCAGGACGGTTACGAAAATCGCCCCGACCACGAAGAACGCGAACACGTAAACGTACGAAAGGCTGTAGTCGGGCACCGAAAGAAGCGTACGTAGGGGTACTCGCGCGAGCAAACCGGTGACGACGCTCGATTTTCACCAATGCCTTGCTTGGTGCTACCCCGTTGGACGGTTGACACATCTGTTGGGCCGGGGTTACGGTGCAGTTCTCCCGACACGCTGAGTACGCAATTCGTACATGTCTGCCGTTCGGGAGGTCGGTCGAAGAGACCGATGTGGTGAAGGAAGGCAAGCGACAGACGCGCACCGGCCAGGTGTGGCCGCATTTAGTAGTAGGGAGGGACCGCCGGATTGGCACAGCAGATCAGACGATCACAGGCATCGCCTAACCCGAAACGGACCCTTCAGCGTCAGGTCCGACTTCTTTCTCTTGGCGCCGCCGCGTTCGGCGCGCGGGCGCGCCACCTTTCGTTCGTCGCTCTCGACGGAAGCAGCAGCTACCTCGCAGGTCTTGTCGGCGTTCGCGGCCTGCGTCTCGCACTCAACACCGCCGTCGCGGTGCTCGTTCTCTCGCTTCCGTTCGCAGCGACGGCCGCGTCGCGCGCGAACACGGTCGTTCCTCCGTCGGTCGGCGCCACGGCAGCAGCCGCGAGCGACACCTCGCGGGCACAGCCACTCGCACGCGGTGGTGCGATCGCGGCCGGCCGCAATCCGCTGACGGTTGCCGCCGAAGGCACGCGACCGGTGCAAGAGGTCACGATCCACGACGGCGACACGCTTGCCACGATGGCGAACTACTACGACGTCTCGGTCGAGGCGATTGCCTACGCGAACGGCCTGAGCGACGCGCGCGCGCTGCGGATGGGGCAGAAGCTGGTGATCCCGCCGGCCGAGGGCGCGCTCTACACCGTCAAGGCCGGGGACACGGTCGAGTCGATCGCGAGCCAGTTCAAGGTCGACTCCTCGGTCGTCCTCACCTATAACCGCTGCACGTTCGAGCCGGAGCAATGCGCACCCGGTCAGAAGATCTTCGTGCGCGGCGCGGAATTGCCGGCGCTGCTCGAGCCCGACCGCCCAACTCGGGACGTCTTCGCGGCGGCGCCGCAGGTCGCGCAGCAGGCCCGGAACGGCCGCCTCTCGTGGCCGGTCGGCGGCGTGATCACGCAGTACTTCTGGTGGGGTCACACCGGCGTTGACGTCGCGGCGCCGTACGGCACCGGGCTCGGCGCGGGCGACGACGGCGTCGTGACAGCGACAGGCTGGGTCGCGGTCGGCGGTCTGCGGGTTTGCGTTCAGCACGCCGGCGACCTGACGGTCTGCTACTACCACACGAGCGCCGTGTACGTAAGCGTCGGCCAGCAGGTCGCGCGCGGGCAGATCATCGCGGCCATCGGGCTCACGGGCGTCACCACCGGCCCTCACGTCCACTGGGAGTGCAAGGTCGGAAACCAGTTCGTGAGCTGCCTCAGCCTCTAGCAGGCTGGCGCGGTCCCGCTCGACGTAGCGACCCATACTCCAATCCATGTTCTCCGCCGTTCACAGCGATCGTTCCGGTCGTCTCGTTGTAGCCGCCGACTACTCGGCCGCCATGTCCGATGGCTCGGCAATCGGTTCGCTGCTCGGAGCCGTGCCGCTTCCCCCCGGAACGGAGGTCGTGCACCTCCCGGGCCGCTTGGGGATCGGGCTCGACCGTACGGGGCGCCCCCGCGAGTTCGGCCAGGGGCGTTTCGGCGTCGCCGCGATTCTCCCCATCGGCTACCTCCGACTGAGCCTTCCCGCGTACATCGACGATCTCGGCTCGCCTGCGCTCCGTCCTCGCGCGTACACCGCGGTCGGCGCCGATTCGAGTGGGCAGCTCGTCGTCTCCGCGGCCGCCCTGGATCCGGGTGCGGGCGCGGTCGACGGCAGGTCCTCGGCGGACCTTGCCGCGCGGATCACCGCGACCCAGCGCGACCAGCCGTCGAGTCGGGTGCTGCGCCAGCTCGCGCGCTGTGCCAAGGAGTACCGCTGCCGCGCCGCCGCGAACGCGTTCCTCGGACGTTATGACTGCGCGCTGCCGATCGCCGCGCCCCGCAACGAGCGACCGCTCGACGTGCTCGTCCTCCACGACGATGCCGACGCATCGCCGACGGAACCAGCCGCCTTCCGTCCGAGCCCGCAGGAGCTCGCGGATGCGGCGTCGCGACACCTCGAGGGCGGAGGCACCGTCGTCGGCTTCGGGCGTGCATGTGAGGGTGAGCCTCTGCTTGTGGTGCGCGTGGTCGAACAGGCGATCGTCGCGATCCGCGAACGGACGCGGCTCGGGACGATCCACCTCGAGACGAACGGCTCGTCGCCCGTCGCGCTTCGAAGGTTGTGCGACGCCGGCCTCGACTCGGTCGCCGTCCGCGTCGCGTCCGCGCGCGCGGAAACCTACGAGGTCATCCATCGGCCCGACGGCTTCCGATTCGCCGACGTGCGCGCATCGCTCGCGCATGCCATCGCCGCGAAGATCTCGATCGCGCTTCGCGTGCTTGCTCTCCCGGGTCTTACGGATCGAACGCGCGAGCTCGACGCACTCGTCGGTCTCGCCGGCGATCTCCCCGCCGGCGGCTCGCTCATCCTTTCCGATCTCGCGGCGGACCCGCAGCGCACCTTGCGGATCGCGCCCTCAACTGAACCCACGGTCGGAATGGATCGGATGCTCGACCGGCTGCGCACCGATGCGGCACATCTTCGGATCGTCGTGTTGCCCCGACCGCTCGTTCGTCTGTAGCGATGTTCATCGACCGCGCGCGCCTGGTGGTTCGCGGAGGCGACGGTGGTCGGGGAATCATTTCGTTCCGGCGCGAGGCGCATGTGCCCCGCGGTGGCCCGGACGGCGGCGACGGCGGCAAGGGCGGCGACGTCGTACTGCGCGTCGATCCCCAGCTCGGAACGCTCACCGACTTTCGATTCACGAAGGAGATCGACGCCGACTCCGGCAAGCCGGGGAGCGGCCGCAACAGCAGCGGCCGGTCCGGTGCGGATCGCGTGCTCAAAGTCCCGCCAGGGACGCTCGTGATCGATCGGGCCACGGGCGCGACTGTCGCGGATCTCGTAGCGCCAGGTGAGGAGCTCATCGTCGCGCGCGGCGGATCCGGCGGAAAGGGAAATTCGCGTTTCGCGACGAGCACGCGGCGCGCGCCACGCATCGCGGAGGACGGCGGCAAGGGCGAGCAAAGAGAGATCGACCTCGAGCTCAAGCTTCTCGCGGACGTCGGCCTCGCGGGTTTGCCGAACGCGGGAAAGTCCACGCTTCTCGCCGCGCTCACGAGCGCTCGCCCGAAGATCGCCGACTACCCATTCACGACGCTCACCCCGAACCTGGGCGTCGCGCGTCTCGACGATCGCGAGCTTGTCGTCGCCGATATCCCGGGACTGATCGAGGGGGCGAGCCGCGGCCTCGGCCTCGGCGAGGAGTTCCTCCGGCACGTCGAGCGCACGCGTCTTCTCGTGCATGTCGTTGACGCGTCCCGTCCCGATCCTCTCCAGGACATCGCCACGATCGACACCGAGCTGCGGAGCTACGGGCACGGGCTGGAGGAGCGACCTCAACTCGTCGCGTTGAACAAGCTCGACCTTCCGGAAGCGCGTGAGGCCGCGCCGGGCGTCGCACGCACGCTCGCCGAACGGGGGGTGCCGAGTGTGGCCATATCGGCCGCAGCACGAGACGGCACCGACGACCTGCTTCGCCAGATCTTCGATCGCTGCCCGCCGCGTGAGGCGCTGCCCGCATCGGCGCCACGCGAGCGCCGCATCGCCTTCGCCGGAGGCGGGCGCGACTGGCACGTGAAGCGGGAGGGACAGGCGTTCAGGATCGAGGGCGACCGCGTGGTGCGACTCGCGTCCGGTCTCGACTGGGAGTCTCCTGACGCGGCGGCCTACTTCCAGCGCCAGCTCATGCGCACGGGGATCGAGCGCGAGCTGCGCGCGCTCGGCGCGAAGGAAGGTGACACGGTTCGCATCGGCACACTCGAGATGGAGTGGAGTGAGCGGGCGGGAGACGAGTGAGCGGGATCGGCGTATTCGGCGGCACCTTCGACCCGGTCCACGTCGGCCATCTCGCGATCGCGAATGCGGCTCTCGACGAGCTCGGTCTAGAGCGGGTCTATTTCGTCCCGGCGCGTCGCTCGCCGTTGAAGCAGGATGGCCCGATCGCGAGCGCCGATGACCGGCTCGCGATGCTGACCGCCGCGATCGCGGGCGAGCCCCGCTTCCGTGTATCGCCCGCAGAGCTAGATCGAAGAGGCCCGTCCTTCACGGTGGACACCCTCGAGTCTCTTCGCGGCGAAGGTGACCTTTTCCTCATCCTGGGCAGTGACGCCTATGCCGATTTTGAGCGCTGGCGCGAACCCGCTCGCATCCGCGAGCTCGCGACGATCGTGCTGGCCGCGAGACCTGGCGCACCGAATGCACCCGCGGGCGTGCGCATGCTCGACTCTCCGCTAATGGACATCAGCTCACGCGAGCTGCGCGCGAGGGCCGCGCGAGGCAGGTCGCTGCGCTACCTTGTCCCCGAGGCAGTACTGCGATACATCGAGGAGCACCGCCTGTACCGATGACCGACCTCTCGCCCAGAGCCATGGCCGACGTCGTGGTCGATGCCGCGGGCGACAAGAAGGCCGAGGACATCCTCGTGCTCAATGTTTCCGAGCTCACGACGATCGCCGACCTGTTCGTCATCTGCACCGGCAGGGGCGAGCGCCAGGTGCAGGCGATCGCGGACGCGGTGCGCGAGAAGGCGACCCTGGCGGGTCGCCGCCCGATCGGCGTCGAGGGATACAACGCGGGTCGCTGGGTGTTGATCGATCTGGGCGACGTCGTGGTGCACGCGTTCGTTCCGGAGGAACGCCAGCTCTACCGCCTCGAGCGCCTGTGGGGCGACGCTCCGGTCGTGCTTCGGATCGCTTAGCTGAGGCTCCAGCTAGCTCGCGCGAGCGCGCACGCCTCGCGCCGGTCGTGCCCATCGCCGCAGCTGGATCCGCTTGTCGCGCCACGCGCGCACCGCCGTCGAGACGAGGACCCAGAGGAGGCCTGCCGTGGGGACCGCGAACAGCGCGCCGACGACGCCCCAGAGCTCGAACCCGAGCGCGAGGGCAAGGATCGATCCCACCGGATGGAGACCGACGGCATGTCCGGAAAGGCGCGGCATGAGCACATTCGATTCGAGCTGCTGAATCACGACGAACGCGGCGGCCACCCAGAGGATCGCTGGGAAAGGCATCGTTGCGGCGACGATTAGCGCGGGGATCGCGCCGGCGATCGGTCCGACCATCGGGATGAGCTCGGCGATGGCCGCGAACATCGCGAGAAAAAGCGCGTAGGGCAAGCCGAGCGCGACCACGGCGACGCCGACGAGCACTCCGATCGAAAGCGCGAGCAGGAGCTGCGCTCGCACGTAGGCCCCGAAGACGCGTGAGACCTCTTGAAAAACGCGACGCACGGCCGGCCGGCGTTGTGGCTCGACCGTGCGGAACAGTGCGACGCGCAAGCGTCGCTCGTCGAGAAGGAAATAGAAGGTGATGACGAGGACGAGCACGAGGTCAACGAGTGAAGACGCGAGCGCGACCGCGACACCCGCGGTGCGCTCGGCCATGCCGGCGGCAAGGGGCGCGACTATCTGGCGAAGATTTTCCTGCACGTTCGCGGGCAGCCCGTAGGGGCCGATCACGAACGGATTCTTACCTTCGAGCGCGTTCACGACATCCGACAATTGACTCGACAGACGCTGGCCCTCGGTCGCGAGCTGCCACACGAGGATCGCGGCGAGGCCGACGATCGATAGCAAGGTCCCGAAAAACACGATCACGACGGCGGCCCGGCGTGGGATCCACTTCTCCAGACGCGCGACAAGCGGAGCAAGCGAGATCGTGAGCACTCCGCCGAACGCGGCGATGAGGAGCACGTGAGCGAACGGCGTAATGACGTCGACGAGCAGACGGAGCGTGACGAGGATCCCAAGGAACGCGAGCACCGCGACGAGGAGATACGCGGGCCACCAGTCCACGAGCGACGGAAGTCCCCACCGCCGCGGCGAGAAGCGCGCAAGGCCGCTGCGCTGCAGGTCGCTCAGAGGGTCGGGCGCGGGGAGAGGATTCACCGCACGCCCGGACGCACGGCTCATGCCACACCGCAGAATGCTGGCGGGTGCCGCCACGACCGCGTATCGTTTTCGTCGATCGGCCGCGTACGGGGCTGTAGCTCAGCTGGGAGAGCGCATGAATCGCACTCATGAGGTCCGGGGTTCGATCCCCCGCAGCTCCACAAGGTACGAAGGGCTTCACAGGGAATAGGTAGATGGACCGTTTCACGCAGAACGATCCCGAGCGTCAGGCGAACATCGCGTTCGTTCTGATCTTCCTCGGCATCATCGCGGTCGGCGCGCTGACCATCTGGCTTTTCTACGGAGCTTCGTTCTAGCCAGAGCGGACAAGCGAGCCCGAACCCGTTCCTGATTGCGCCCAAAACCTCCGCTCATGCACCGCTGAATCCTTCGGACGTCTGTTGGGCAGCACGATTTGCGGACGATTCCGGGCGACTACTGGCAGGCTGGCGCGAGTTTGCGTACGGTCGCTGTTGCCAGACCGTTACCTCGAAGGAGTGCCAATGCTTCGCCGCGCGCTGACCCTCGCGTTCGTCGTCGCCGCGATCGCCCTCGGATCATCCGCCTCGGCCGCCGCGGTCACGACGATCGAGCGGAGCATCCAGAGCGCGAGCGCCCAGAGCGACCTGGTCGTCCTCGTCAATGCCTACCGAGCGAACGCCGGACTCCAGGCGGTCTCGGCGAACGGAGCGCTCACCGCCGCCGCGGGATGGATGGCCGGCGACATGGCCTCCCGCAACTACATCGGCCACGTCTCCTCGGACGGGCGCT
>DATLPP010000273.1:0-2006 GCA_035535615.1 Candidatus Udaeobacter sp. | reverse complement strand
CGCGTGCGACGTTCGCAATCCGCTCCTCGGTCCAGAGGGCGCGTCCGCGGTGTACGGCCCGCAGAAAGGCGCGACACCCGAGATCGTCCGCGAGCTCGACGCCGCGCTCGCGCGGTACGCCGACGTCGTTGAAGCCTTCGTAGGACGGCCGATCCGCGACGTGCCCGGCGCCGGAGCGGCCGGCGGCCTCGGCGCGGGCCTCCTCGCGTTCCTCGATGCGCGTCTTGTCTCCGGTGCGGAGCTCGTGCTGCGCGCGGTGGGATTCGCCGAACGCATCGCGGGCGCGGATCTCGTGGTGACCGGCGAGGGACGCATCGATCAGCAGAGCGGGTACGGGAAGCTCACCGGTGCGGTGACCGCGGCCGCACGGCGTGCCGGCGTGCCGGTCATTGCGGTCGCGGGCGGTCTGGGCGCGGGACACGAGACGCTTGGACTCGACGCGATCGCGGTCGCGAGCGAGGGTGTGCCGATCGCGCAGGCGATGCGAGAACCGCTGCCGTTCATCGAACACGCAGCGGAGAGCTTGGTGCGTGCGCGGCCCCGGATTACGCACTAGCGTTACGCCGCCGATGGCCACAACGACGGAGGTAACGCCACCGCTCGATCGAATCCCGCGGGATCGCACGCCGAGCCTCGAACTCGTGCGCATCACCGAGGCGGCTGCGATCGCGGCGTCGCACTGGATGGGTCACGGTGACAACAACGCCGCTGACCGAGCCGCGGTCGAGGCAATGCGCAAGGCGATGGAGGACGCGCGCTTCAACGGACGGATCGTGATCGGCGAGGGTGAGCGGGACAAGGCACCGATGCTCTTCATCGGCGAAAAGGTCGGCCGCGGCGACGGTCCCGAGGTCGATATCGCGGTCGACCCGCTCGAAGGCACCACCCCCACCGCGAAGGGACGGCCCAACGCGGTGGCTGTGATGGCTTTTTCCGAGCCGGGTGGCCTTCTTCACGCGCCCGACACCTACATGGAAAAGATTGCGGTCGGAGCCCCCGCGAAGGGAAAGGTTGATCTCGATCGTCCGGTCGCCGAGAACCTCAGAATCATCGCCGACTCGCTCAATCGGGACATTAACGATCTCACGGTCCTCATCCTCGACCGGCCCCGGCACGAGAAGCTGATCGCAGAGGTGCGGCTGGCCGGTGCCCGCATCAGGCTCATTGAGGATGGCGACCTGATGGGCGCATTGTCGGTCGCGATCGCAGGCACGAGCATCCACGCGCTCATGGGTATCGGCGCCGCCCCTGAAGGCGTGCTCGCGGCTGCTGCGCTCCGGTGCGTCGGCGGGGAGTTGCTCGGCCGGCTCAAATTCCGCAACGACGAGGAGCGCGCTCGCGCAAGGAAGATGGGCATTGTTGACCAGGAGCGGATTTATCGGACCGAGGACCTCGCGAGCGGAAAGGACATCCGTTTCGTCGCGACGGGGGTTACCGACGGCGACGTCTTGCGAGGCGTCCATTTCTTCGCGCGCGGAGCGGCGACCCACTCGATCCTGCTCGATCGGCTGATGGGAAAACTGCGGTTCATCGATACAACGCACTTCGAGGACATCGACCACCCGCCGCTGATCCGGCTGGAATGATTCCCTAGTACGTCTCGGCGGACCTCGGCAGCGACGCGGCGCCGTTGCGGACAGCGCGGACCAGCACTTCGTAGTTCGCGTCCTTCAGAACACAACCCGCGCCGAAGGCCCGGGCGACATCACACACGTCGGCGTCGAGCGTGTACATCACGACGCGCGTGTCAGGAAGCTCGCCTGTGATCCACTCGAGGACCTGCACGCCACGCCCGCCGGGCATCTCGTCGTCGAGGATGACCACGTCCGGCATGAGCTCGCGGCAGGCGCGCACGGCCTCCTGCGCATCTCGCGCAACGCCGACGCAGTCCATGTCGCGCTCGGCATTCACGAGGTAGCGGAGGTTCTCGCGAACCGACGGGTGATCGTCGACGACGAGCACGCGGATCATTCCCCCAAGCACTGCCGGTCAGTTTAGGCGGAGCG
>DATLPP010000272.1:0-4041 GCA_035535615.1 Candidatus Udaeobacter sp. | reverse complement strand
CAGGGTTCACGGTGCCGAGGCCGTTCGAGGTGTGGGTGATCGCGAGGAGCTTGGCGCCCTTGCGCAGCTCGGCGGACATCTGATCGCTCCGCAGCCGGCCATCGTCGTCGATGTCGACCACCGCGATCTCCGCCCCGACCTCGGCCGCGAGCTGCTGCCACGGGACGAAGTCGGAGTGGTGCTCGAGGACGGTCGTCACGATGCGGTCGCCGCGCTTGATGTTGTCCCGGCCCCACGCGTACGCCACAAGGTTTAGCGCCTCGGTCGCGTTGCGCACGAAGATGACCTCGCGCTCGCTCGGCGCGTTGATGAAGCGCGCGACCTTGGCGCGGGCTTCCTCGAACGCGGCGGTCGTGCGCTCGCTGAACTCGTAGACGCCGCGGTGGATGTTCGCGTTGTGCTCCTCGAAGACCCGCGACATCGCGTCGATCACCTGCCTCGGTTTCTGGCTGGTGGCCGCGTTGTCGAGATAGACGAGCGGCTTTCCGCGGACGGTCTGCGCGAGGATCGGGAAGTCCTTGCGGATGCGCGCGACGTCCAGCGGCGCCGCCGTGACGGTCGGGGTCTTCACGGTGACTGCCATCAGGCTCGTCCTGCGTACAGGGCTTCGCGCACGAAGTCGTACCCCTTCGACTCGAGCTCCGCCGCGAGCTCCGGGCCGCCGGTGCGCACGATGCGTCCGTCGACGAGCACGTGGACGAAGTCCGGATGCACGTAGCGAAGGATCCGCTCGTAGTGCGTGATGAGCAGCATCCCCACATCGGGCGAGCGCATCGCGTCGATTCCCTCGGCGACGACCTTGAGGGCGTCGATGTCGAGACCGGAGTCGGTCTCGTCGAGGATGGCGAAGCGCGGCTGGAACATGTGCATCTGCAAGATCTCGAGCCGCTTCTTCTCGCCACCGGAGAACCCGTCGTTCACCGAGCGAGTGATGAAGGAGTCGTCGACTCCGAGGAGCTTCATCTTCTCGGCGAGAAGCTTGCGGAACTGCGGGATGGGCATGTCGTTCTTCTTGACCTCGCCCGTGCCCTCGATGGTCGGCGCGACGCGACGCGCGTTGATGGCGGTCCGCAGGAAGTTCGCGACCGAGACGCCGGGGATCGCCGAGGGGTACTGAAACGCGAGGAAGACGCCGGCGCGAGCGCGCGCGTCGACCGGAAGCTTCAGGAGATCGATGCCGTCGAGGAGGACATGGCCGCGCTCGATCTTGTATTTCGGGTGGCCCATGATCGCGAGCGAGAGCGTGCTCTTGCCCGAACCGTTCGGTCCCATGATCGCGTGCACCGAACCGCTCTCGACGACGAGATCGATCCCGTTGAGGATCGTCTTGCCCTCGACGCTGACGACGAGGTCTTTGACCTCGAGGCTAGACATTCACACGCTCCCGCGTCGTGGTTTTCGCGATCTCCGCGAGAGTCATGCCGTCGAGCGCCTTCGCGATGCTGTCCTGGAGCTTGAGCCATACCGCGCGCGTTCCGCAGTCGGGCTCGCGCACGCAGTTCACGATGGGCTCGCCCTCCGCGGTACAGATTTGCGGCTCGATCGGACCCTCGAGCGCGCGCACGACATCACCGGCTGTGATCTCGCGCGGCTCGCGCGCGAGCACGTAACCACCGCCCGCCCCCCGCTTGCCGTTCACGAGGCCGGCTTTGCGGAGGGCGGCGACGAGCTGCTCCAGGTACGCCTCGGGCAGGTCCTCGCGCGCCGCGACGGCGTGCAGAGAGACGGTCCCTTGGCCCCAGTGCTTCGCGAGATCGACCATGAGACGCATCCCGTATTCGCCGCGCGTGGAGACGTGGAACGCGGTAGGTGAATTTCCGATCACTTCAGTCGGAATTGTACGCGTTCGATACCCCGCGGGGAACCCCTCGAATCGGCCTCTATTAGGGTCCGCAGGGTGCCTCTTCCGTTCCGCAGGGCGGCTGTGGGATCGACCAATCCGGCGAAGGTCGAGGCAGTGCGGCGGATCCTCGGTCAGCTGGCGCCGGGGTGCGCTCTCGAAGCGATCGACGTTCCAAGCGGGGTCGGCGCGATGCCGCTCGGTGAGACTGCGGTGCGGGCGGGCGCGGAGGCCCGTGCGCGCGCGGCTCTGGAGCGAACGGGCGCTGAAGTCGCGTTCGGTCTCGAGGGCGGCGCGATCCTCGACGGACAAGACGCTTGGCTCACCGGTCACGTCGTCGCGCTGACGCGTGACGGAAGGACGGGCGAGGCGGCGTGGGGTCGGATGCTGCTGCCGCGCGTCGCCGCTGAGCGACTGCGCGGCGGCGAAGAGCTCGGCGACATCATCGACGAGCTCTTCGCACGCAAAGAATCCAAGCGTCAGGCCGGCGCGATCGGCATCCTCACCGAAGGCGCGATGTCACGAACCGATGCGTTCGCTTATCTCGTCGCGATGGCCTGCGCCCCGTTCCTGCACCCTGACCTGTATGCGAAGCGGTCGTGAGAGGTCAGCGCAACGGCATAGGAGCCGGCATCGGGATTCCGACCGGCGCGGGTGGAATCGATGTCTCCCGATAACCAAGCCTGCCCCGCGTAATCACGAGGACGCCGATAGCGACGATCGCGAGACCGAAGTACATAAGGCGTCCGTCCACGCCTGGGTAGAACCCCAACAGGATCGCGCTCGAGGCGACCACATCGAAGGACGAATGCAGCAGCGCGACGATCGGTAGCGAGCCGCCTGTCGAATTGAAGACCCATGTGAGGATCAGCCGCACGGGAACGGCGAAGAGCACCAGGAGGTAGAAGATGTATTCCGGGACCTCGGATGCCGTGAGGCGGCCGGAGTCGGTGAGGCCGCCGGCAAGGAAGAGCAGCGGGAAGTGCCCCAGCCCGAAGAGCGGAGCGACCATCAGGCTCGCCAGGACCGGCCCAAAGCGCTTCTGCCAGCGCGCGGTCAGGAACGCCATCCAGCCGGTCTCCTCCCAGAGGGAGATGAGCAACGCGATCAGGACGACCTGAAGCACGTAGTTCGGAAGGAACTGCGGAAGGTTCGCGCCGAACGTGCCCAGGACGCCCGTGCCCTGGACGACCGCGGCGCCGACGAGCAAGAGCAGCGGCGCTCCGAAGAGAGCCAGCAGGTACCACTGCGGGCCCGTGCGCCACGTGAAGTAGCGGCTCCGAAGCTCGCGAACGCCTTCCTTACCGTCGGCGATCCGAGTCACCAGGAAGGCGCCGCCCGCGAGGCCGACGAGGGTCAAGAGGAGGATCGAAGGCTGGGGAACGAGATCGTAGGGAAGGAGGCCGAAACCTGACGCTCCGAGGAGCGCAGGTAGAAAGAAGATCCACCCTGTGACGTAGAAGAAGATGAGGAATGCGGCCGCGTGGTGTCGCCCGATGGTCGCCTTGATGGTCGACCAGAAAGTGGGCTGAGTCGATGCGATCACGAGAATCCCCCAAAGTGGCCGACCCCGTCGGCACAGGGCAACCGTACCCTAGCCACCAAGCAAGCAAACACCTCATCGTCAGCTAGGCGTCGCGGTCGAACCTCCTGATTCGTACGACCTCGCCCGCGAGCACCGGCTCGGGGCGAGGCTCGGTTGGCGCAACGCCGCTCTCGTCGACGAACTTCCGCGTGTAGAGGCGGTGGTACAGGCCGCCGCGCGTCAGGAGCTCGGCATGGGTGCCCTCCTCCACGATGCGCCCTCGGTCGAGCACGAGGATTCGGTCCGCGCGCTCGACGGTTGAGAGGCGATGCGCGATGACGATCGTCGTCCGGCCACGCATGAGTCGATCGAGTGCCTGCTGCACCAGGAACTCGCTCTCGTTGTCGAGCGAGCTCGTTGCCTCATCCAGCAGCAGGATTCGCGCGTCGCGCAGGATCGCTCGCGCGATCGCGATGCGCTGGCGCTGTCCCACCGAAAGGCGCACGCCCCGCTCGCCCACGATCGTCTCCAAGCCTTTCGGCATTCGCGAGATGAACTCCGTCGCGTTCGCGGCTCTCGCCGCGTCCTCGATCTCCGCCTGCGTGGCCTCGAGCCGCCCGTAGCGGATGTTCTCGCGGATCGTGTCGCCGAAAAGGATCGGCTCCTGCGGCACGAC
>DATLPP010000271.1:0-10838 GCA_035535615.1 Candidatus Udaeobacter sp. | reverse complement strand
CACACCAAACAATGCGCCATCTCTGCGGGTCCACGACAAGCTCGGGTTCGCGCGGACGGGTCAGGTGGTCGACGGCGAGATCATCTTCGAGCTGCGCCGCTAGCTCGGTTCGCTGATCTCGTTCACATCCTGAGGATGCGGCGGTGTGCCTTCGGGCTTGTCGCTCGCCGCAGGTGGACTGCCACGACGCTTGTCGGTGAGACCCTGCTTCTGTTCCTGATCGCGCTCGTTCTCGAGGTTCTTGCCTTTATCCATGACTGTGGCACGCGCACGGCGCGTGCCATCCCACATCCAGCCTGTCGGGCCGTTCTATCGTCGTGGGATCGGAACGGTGACGTTCGGTGAGCTTTTGGAGCGCCACGAGCGCGAGATCTTCGCCTACGTGCTGCGCCTCACCGGAAGCCGGGCCGATGCCGACGATCTCTACCAGGAGACGTTCCTCGCGGCTTTCCGCGCGTGGCCGCCGCCCCGCGCGGGCAACGAGCGCGCGTGGCTGTACAAGATCGCGACGAATAAAGCGATCGATCAAGTGCGACGCACACGCCGCCTTGTTCCACTGGCGGACCTCCGCCTTGCGGCGCCGGAGCGCGACGGCGTGACGTTGTCGGACCTCGCGACGGCCGTACGCACGCTGCCGACCGGACAGCGTGCAGCGTTCGTCCTGCGCAAAGTCGAGGGACGCTCCTACGCGGAGGTCGCGAACGCGCTCGGATGTAGCGAGGTGGCGGCGCGCTCGCGCGTTGCCGAGGCAATGAAGAAAGTGAAGGAGGCGGTCCGATGAATGCGCTCGAACCACTCGTAGACGAAGCGCGCGAGCATCTCCTCGCGCGCGCGAAGCGGGAAGGACTCGTCCGGGTCGGGTACGGCATCATGGACTCGCCGCTCGGTCCGCTCTGGATCGCGGTCGGTCCACGCGGTGTCGTGAACATCCATTACGGCGTGACGCCGGATCCGCGCGAGCTCGCGCGGATCACGCGCGCCTACGGTCCGGGAGTGCTGCCTGACCGGCGGAGCTGCGACCGCGTGCTGACCGAGCTCGACCAGTACTTCGCCGGCCGGCGCAAGAGGTTCGATGTGGAGGTTGACCTCGCCCCGCTCACGCCGTTTCAGCAGCGGATCCTCATGGCGACGGCGCGCGTCCCGTACGGCGAGCTCACGACATACAAGGTCGTCGCGCGGCAGGCTGGGAACGAGCAGGCGTCCCGTGCCGCCGGGGCCGCGCTCGGCGCGAACCCGATCCCCATCGTGGTCCCGTGCCACCGGATCGTCGCGGCCGACGGCACCCTGGGCGGCTACGCCGGCGGGCTCCCAGCGAAGCGGCGCCTCCTCGCGCTTGAGCGCGGAAAGGCCGAGGTCCCGGCCGGCGGCTGGGAGCGGTCGCGGCGGTAGCCTCTGACTGTCTATTCGTGGGGAGGCCGTTCGTCGTACCTACAGAACGGCAAGGGAGGCCAAAGACATGAGCAAGTACGCATTCCTCTTCCTCGACGACGGCGTGGATTACCAGGCCGCGCCGACGCCCGAGCAACAGAAGGTGTACGCCGACATCTTCAAGTGGTTCGAGACGAACGGGTCGCTGATCGCCGACGGCGGCGCCGAGCTTCAGCCCACCCGTACCGCCACGACGGTCCGTAAGAACACCGGGAAAGCCACGGTCGTCGACGGGCCCTTTATCGAGGCGAAGGAGTCCGTCGGCGGCTTCAGCGTCATCGAGGCCGCGGACATGGCCGCCGCGGTCGACCTGGCCAAGACGTGGCCCGGATACGGCATCGAGATCCGGCCCATCCGCGAGAGTTAGGGAGACCGAAGATGGCCAAATATGCGTTGCTTTTCTTCAACGACGAGTCGTTTCGCGATCGCTCGAAGGACGAGGTAGACGCGGTGTACGCGGAGGTCACGCGCTGGTCGCAGGACCTCCAAGGAAAAGGCGTCCTCAAGGGCGGTATGGAGCTGCAGTCGAAGGGGACCGCGATGACGGTGCGCCGGGTGAACGGGGCGATGCGTGTGTTCGACGGACCGTTCATCGAATCGAAGGAACACGTCGGCGGCTTTGCCATGATCGAGGTCCCCGATCTCGACGAGGCGATCCGCATCGCGAAGGCCTTTCCGGGCGGCATAGAGGTCCGTCCGATCGTGGAGCACTGAGCACCGACATCACGAGCGAGGCGGTGGCCGCGGTCTTCCGCGAGGAGGCAGGCCGGCTCACCGCCGCGCTCGTCAAGCGGCTCGGTGATTTCAATCTCGCCGAAGAGTGCGTGCAGGACGCCCTGGTCTCCGCGCTGGAGCACTGGCCGCGCGAAGGGATCCCGAATAACCCGGGCGCGTGGCTCATGACCACGGCGCGTCGCAAAGGCATCGATCGGCTCCGCCGCGAGAAGCGATACCAGGAGAAGCTCGCCGAGCTGGAGGAGCCCGCGATGAACACCTCGAGCGCGACGAGCCTGCCGGACGAACGTCTCGAGCTGATCTTCACCTGCTGCCATCCGGCGCTCGCCCGCGAAGCGCAGGTGGCGCTCACGCTCCGCTCTGTGGCCGGTTTCACGACGCCCGAGATCGCGCGTGCTTTTCTTGTTCCCGAGGCGACTGTCGCCCAGCGGCTCGTCCGCGCGAAGCGGAAGATCGTCGACGCGCGCATCCCGTTCCGCGTGCCCGATCGTGAGGCACTTCCCGAGCGAATTGAAGAAGTCCTCGCGGTGCT
The DNA here is from genome assembly GCA_035535615.1 of Candidatus Udaeobacter sp. Classification (GTDB taxonomy): domain Bacteria; phylum Chloroflexota; class Limnocylindria; order P2-11E; family P2-11E; genus 3-1-20CM-2-70-9. The sequence continues at coordinate 8,143 of DATLPP010000271.1, read as the reverse complement.
CTACCTCATGTTCAACGAGGGCTACCTCGCGACCGGCGACCGAGGCACTCACGATCGCGACCTCGCGAGGGAGGCGGAGTGGCTCACCGGGCTTCTCGCCGAGCTCATGCCAGACGAGCCGGAGGTCTTCGGTCTTCTCGCGCTCATGCGATTCAACCTCGCGCGGATGGACGCGCGATTCGACAAGGACGGCGCGATCGTCCTGCTTCGCGACCAGGACCGCTCGAAGTGGGATCGCCGCCGGATCGACGAGACGTTCACCATTGTCGGCCGCTTCCTCACCATGCGGCGTCCGGGGCCGTATCAGCTGCAGGCGCTCATCGCCGGCGCGCATGCCGACGCCAAGACCTGGGACGCCACACGCTGGCCCGACATCCTTCTCTCGTACGACGCGCTTCTCGCGATCGCGGACTCGCCGGTCGTGAGGCTCAACCGGGCGATCGCGCTCTGGCACGTCCACGGCGCGGAACAGGCGTACATCGAGATCTTCCGCTTGGCCAGCGACCTCGACCGGTATCACCTCTATCACGCGACACGGGCCGAGCTGCTGCGCGCGCTGGGGCGTTCCGACGAGGCGCGCGCCGCGGACCGTCGCGCGCTCGAGCTCACCGAGAACCCGGCGGAGCGCGCGCTCCTCGCTGCCCGCCTCACCTGATACTCGGCGCGATGGCCGCGCCGCACAGGGAGATACAACGAGTCGCGGTTCCGAACGCGATGGGCCACGTTGTTCTCGCCTTCGCCGAGCGAACTCTTCGACCGCTTGAGCTCGGTGGACTACGCGACCAGCTCTGGCGCACCCAGACCTATCTCTACGTCACACCCGGGCCGGTCCTCATCGAGCGCGCGCTCGAAGGCTTTCCGCCGGAGATTCGCGCCCTCGGCGCGCGCTGTCCTTTCTTTCGCTACGAGGCGCGAGGCGGCGGCGGGTACTGGCCCGATCGCAACGAGATCTGGCTCGCGGCCGGCGTCGAGACGTACGAAGGACTCCGACAGGTGCGGCTGTCGGCGTGCCATGAGCTCTTCCACTTCATCTGCTGGAACCATCCGCGCTACCGCGCCGATGAGGACCGCGGCTTCGCTCGCCTGCGCAAGGCAGTCGCCGAGAGCAGACCGGTGGTGAAGGACTTTCCACGCTATCGCGGTTGGGTGACGGCGTCCTTCCTACGCCAGGGCGATCACGCGAACGTGGTCGAGTACTTCGCAGACATCCCGACCAACTTCCGCGACACATCGGAGCTGCCGCCGTTGATCGCGGCGCATTTCGCGCCGCTCATCGACGGCTCGGCGTTCCCGGATGAGTTCGACGGGGAGCTCGCAGCCGACGCGTACGAGCTCGCGGAGTTCCAGCGTTCGCTCGCGCCCTAGATCGGCTGCAGCACCAGATCAACCGCCCTCGCGAACATAGCGCCGGGCCTCGAAGCGGGTCCGGAAACCCTCGTCGCGAAGGTTCCGCGCGGAGACGCTCTCCGGCTCGGTCATCGCGTAGAACAGTCTGAACCCACGGTCGTATCCGTAGCGGACGCGCGCGCGGATCATCGCGTTCTGGAAACCGCGTCCGCGGTAGCGCGGCATGACGCTTCCCGAATAAAGGCCCGCCGCGGGACGGTTCATGACGAGAACGCCTGTCGCAGCGGGCAAGCTCGAAACGTGACCGGCGAACGCGACCGCATGCCGACCGGTTCGCAGCTGACGGATCCAGCCACGCTCGAACACCCGACCGATGCGGCCCTTCGAGTCGAATCCTCGCGACGCGAGGCGCGCGTACCAGAATGCACGGCTGCGAAGAACACGCGCGACCCGGAGACCCGCCTGGTCGCGAGCGGCCGGCAGCCTCCGCGGTTCCAAGACGTGCACCTGGTATTCGCCGTCCTCACGATGGAAGCCGTTCCTTTCGAGGAGTCGGACCGCGGTGCGGCCGATGGCCGGATGGAGGAATTCAAACCGGGTCGGCAGTCCGAGCGCGGCGTAATGGCGAAGCGCCAGGTCGACCACGGACTGTGTGGCCGGAACGAAAGTGCCAAAACCGAGGGCGCGGGTGAACAACGCGCCGGGAACCACGGTGGACGAGAGACACACGAGGCCCCTCCGCCGAGCGACTGCCAGGCCGAGATCCTTTTCTATCCGGCGGTCGCCGATCATGTGCAGCTTCATCGAAAGGGCGGCGCAGCGGTCAACCGCGAGGGCGAGCTCCGTCGCGCTCACTCGTGGGCTGAGGCGAAGATCTCCAGACCGCAGATCTCGCGGAAGCCGAGCTTGGCGCAGATTGGCGCCGAAGTCCGTCGGTCACCCTGAATGATCGCCGCGGTGCGCCTGTCGGCGCGCGCATCGGCAAGCCGTCGCGCGACGAGGGCGCTGTACAGGCCCTGGCCGCGGTACTCCTCGAGCGTCGCCGCCCCGCCCAGCAGCACGGTTGGTGAATCGGGGAGATACACGAGAAAGCTCCACGCGACGGGTTTGTCGTTTCCGTCCACGTATCCGAAATAGCCACGCGATTTGACCCGGTCGGCGGTCGCGGCAATGAGCTCGTTGAAGATGCGCATGACCTCCACCGGCATCGCATAGGCACGCGCCATCATCTCGGTCTCGCCGAGGAGATTCTTCATCGGCGTCTCCTCGACGCGCACGCTCGGGTTCACCGCGATCGGCGTGGCGAGGTCCGTGAGCGTCATACCCGAGATGCTGTCGGCGTGACTGAGCCCCACATTTTCGAGCCGTTGTGGAAGATCAGCCGGTCGCGTCGAGGGACCAGTGACCCATCCAAAGGCGAGGTCTCCATAGCGGTGCCGAACCTTCTCGATCATGGCGTCGCATTCACGCTCCGAGAAGCGTGCGTCGCCGCACAGGTTCGCCAGCGGATGCGAGACCTTCGTGATCCGCCCACGCAGTCCGGCGATACCGAGGTCCTGCACCAAGCCGTGGACGGCCGGATAGATAAAGAGCGTCGATTCGATCGCCTCAACGAGGTCGCGCTCGACGACGACATTCACGCTACGAGCGACCGCAGAGCGCGTCGCACGAGCTCGCGCGCGAGCGTCACCTTGTAGCCGTTGTCGCGCAGCGGTGTCGCGCCGGCGAGCAGCCGATCCGCCGCATCCGCGCAGCTCGCATCGTCGAGGGTGCTTCCTTCGAGGCCCTTCTCCGCGGCGATCACGCGCCACGGCACGGGCGCAACGCCGCCCATGATCACCCGAACGTCGCGGGCCACGCCGCGCTCGATCCGCGCGGCCGCGGCGACGGACACGAGCGCGAAGCTCCACGCCTTTCGATCCATCGCCTTCAGGTACGTCCCGCGCCGCGCGAGCGCGGCCTCAGGTACGCGCACCTCGGTGATGAGCTCGCCCGGACGCAGCGAGTGCTCCCGCCGCTCTTTGCCGTGCGGCGCTATGAAGAGGTCGGCGAGCTTCATCCGCCGCGTGCCGCGCGAGCTTGTCAGCACGATCTCGGCGTCGTATGCGAGCAGGGCCGGCACCAGGTCGGAGGGCGACACCATGACGCACTCATTGGTGCCGATGATGGCGTGGTAGCGATTCTCCCCGTCGATCGCGAAACAGCGGTTGCCACCCTTGAGCCAGCAGACCGTCCCCTCGTCACGGAAATACCAGCAGCGATTCCGCTGAAGCAGATTCCCGCCGACAGTGCCCATCGTGCGCAGCTGCACCGTCGCCGCATCCTTCAGCGACTCGCGAAGGATCGGCATGGTCTTCGCGAGCGCATCGCTCGTCTCGAGGTCGACGAGGGGCGTGAGCGCACCGATGCGAAGGCCGCGGCCCTTCGCGTGCGACCAGCCGCGCAGGCCTTCGATGCCGGTCAGATCGACGAGCGACTGCGGGCGGGCGAGCCCGTCCTTCATCAGTCCCACGAGATCGGTGCCTCCGGCGAACGCGACCGCACCATTGCGCAACATTCGAAGCGCCTCGGCCAGAGCTCGTGGGCGCGCGTAGGAGAAGGCGTTCAAGACCGAGCCCCGGCGATCGCGAGCGCCTCGAGCACGCGGGCGCGGGTGAGTGGCGCGTGGCGCACGCGCGCACCGGTGGCGTTTGCGACCGCGTTCGCGATCGCGGCCGCGGTCGGAATGATCGGCGGCTCGCCAAGACCCTTGATACCGAGGTTGTTCGCCTTGCGGTCTGGTCGATCGACGAACTTGACCGTGATCTTCGCGGGCACGTCCTTCACCGTAGGCACTTTGTAATTCTCGAGGTTCGCGTTCATCACGCGACCGGTCGCGCGGTCGAGGAAACGCTCCTCGCTGAGCGCGAAGCCGAGCGCCTGGAGCACACCGCCTTCGACCTGCGACCGCGCCGTCGTGGGATTGATCACGCGTCCGATGTCGTGGACGGCGACGATGTGTTCGACGGAGATCTCACCGGTGCGCACGTCGACCTCGACCTCCGCGAAATGGGCGCCGAAGGTCCGCAACGAAAGGTCCGGATTATTCGGATGGCGGCCGCCCTTGCCGATCACGGTGTTGTTATCGACCTTTCCCAAGATCTCCGAGAGCGGCGTCCGCGCGCCTTTGGTCACCACGACGCCGCCCTCCAGGCGCAGCTCGGCCTTCGGCGTTTCGAGGACCCCGGCGGCCGCCCCTAGCAGTTGCTCCTTCGCGTCGCGCGCCGCGATGCGCACCGCCGGCCCCACCGACGCCGTCGTCAGCGATCCGGCGGAGATGGGACCGTACGGATTGTCGGTATCGCCGAGCCGAACCTGGACATCGTCGAGCTCCACTCCGAGCTCGTCCGCGCAGATCTGCGCGAGCACGGTGCGCGTGCCCGTTCCGATGTCCTGCGATCCCGTCGTGAGCACGACGGTCCCGTCGGGATTGACGTGCACCGTTGCGTACGCGGGTGGGCCGCCGCCTCCGCCCCAAATCTGTGTCGCCATCCCGATGCCGCGACGGCGATGCGGGGCCGAGCCGCGGATGCCGCCGGACTTGCGGCGGCGCGGCCAGCCGATTTCCGCCGCGCCGATGCGGTAACACTCGATGAGGTGTTTGTCCGAGTAGCGCTTCCCGACCATCGGGTCTTTCGGCGAGGCGGCGTGCTTGCGCCTCAGCACGAGCGGATCGACGCCCATCTTCTCGGCGAGCTCGTCGATCGCCGACTCGAGGGCGAACGTGCCCTCGACGTAGCCCGGCGCGCGGAACGCGGAAAGCGAGCCAGCGTTGGTGACCACCTTGTACGACTTTGAGGAAAGGTTCGCGATGTCGTAGAGCGTGTTCGTCGGTCCCGTCGGGTTCGCGACCCACTTGCCTTGGCCGACGTTGGCCCAGGAGGTATGTTCGAGGCCGGTGATGCGACCACCCTTGCCGCCGATGCGCATCTGCTGGAGCGTCGCCGACCGGTTGCCGGCGGCGATGTTCTCCTCCTCGCGTGTTAGGACGCAGCGGACCGGACGACCGAGACGCATCGTGAAGAGCGATGCGATGATCGAGTACTTCCCGGCGCCGCCCTTGGACCCAAAGCCGCCGCCCATGTAATCGCAGAGCACCCGGATCTTGGAGAACGGCAGCTTCAGCGCGGTGCGGAGTCCCTGCCGTACACCGAAGACGTGCTGCGTTGACTCGTACACGGTGAGCTGCTCGCCGTCCCACGCCGCGACCGCTCCGTGCGTCTCGAGCGAGTTGTGGAGCTGCGTCGAAGTTCGGTAGGTCGCGTCGACAACGAAGTCGGCCTCCTTGAGTGCCCGCTTCGCGTCGCCGCGCTTGTGCGTCGCGGCCTCCGCGACGTTGCCATCCGTCTCGAGCCGCGGCGCCATGTCGCCGATCGCTTCCTCCAGATCGACGACGTGCGGAAGCAGCTCGTAGTCGACCTCGATCAGGCGCAGCGCCTCGACGGCGGTCTGCTCGTCATCCGCCGCGACTGCGGCGACCTCGTCGCCGACGAAGCGGACCTCTTCGCGGAAGATCGTTTCCTCGCCGCGGAACGCAGCCTTCGGCGCATTGAAGCGATGGAGAACGTCGCGCACGCCCGGGAGCTTCTCGGCCTTCTTCGTGTCGATGCGGCGCACGCGCGCCCTCGGGTAGGGGCTGCGTAGCACGCGGACGTGGAGCATGCCAGGCAGGTAGACGTCCTGGGTGTACCGGGCGTGTCCGGTTACGCGCTGTATGCCGTCGACGCGGCGGCGCGATTTCGCGATCTCCGTGAATTCGGTACCCGCCGCGGGGAGCGGGAGGTCCGCCCCCTCGACGAGGACGAGCGACTCGAAGATCTCGCCCTCGAACTCCTCGCGGCTCTTGACGACGCGTGGCATCAGCGACGTTTCCCTGCGCTCACGCCGGCCTTGACGATGTTCGGATAGGCGCCACAACGGCAGAGGTTGCCAGAGACCGCGCGGCGGACGTCATCCTCGGTCGGACCGGCGTTCTCGCGCACCAAGGCGACGATCGACATGATCTGGCCTGGCGTGCAGAAGCCGCACTGGAAGGCGTCGGCGTCGATGAACGCGCGCTGCACCGGATGCAGCTCGCCGTCCTTCGCGATCCCTTCAATGGTCTCGATGGCCTTTCCTTCGCACGCGACGGCGAACGTCATGCACGAGTAGACGGGACGGCCGTCGATCAGGACGGTGCACGCGCCGCACGTCCCTTCGTCACACACCTTCTTCGTTCCGGTCAGGCCGAGGTTCTCGCGCAGCGTGTCCAGAAGCGTCCGCCGGGGCGCCACGCGGACACTGACCGAGTCGCCGTTCACCACAAGCGCGACGTCGGTGGCGCCCGGACCGCGCAGCACAGCACGGCTCGCTGAGGTGAGGGGAGGCACGACGAAATGTTAGGCCGCTCGGCCGTCATATGCTGACCGCGCTCTCACAGGAGGTCACATCGAGATGGCTATTCAGCGCGTCGGTGTCGTCGGCTTCGGTCAGATGGGTTCGGGCATCGCGCAGATCTGCGCGCAGGCGGGCCTCGACACACTCGTGCGCGAGGTCGATCAATCGCTCGTTGACAAGGGTTTCCAGCGGGTCGACGGTTCGCTCGCCCGCCTCGTCAAGAGCGGCCGAACGACCGAGGAGGACGCGAAGGCCGCGCGCGGACGCTTACGCGGCACGACCTCGCTCGCCGACTTCAAGGATCGCGACCTGATCATCGAAGCCATCGTCGAGCAGATCGAACCGAAGAAGAAGCTCTTCGCGGAGCTCGACACGATCTGCCCACCCGCGACGATCTTCTGCTCGAACACGTCGAGCCTCACGATCGTCGAGATGGCCGCGGCGACGAGGCGACCAGACAGGTTCGCCGGCCTGCACTTCTTCAATCCGCCGGTGATCATGAAGCTCGTCGAGATCGTTAAGGCGATCACCACGAGCGACGAGACCGTGGCGGTTCTAAGGGAATTCGTCGCCAAGATCGGCAAGACCGGCGTGGTCTGCAAGGACACGACCGGATTCATCGTGAATCGGCTGATGGTCCCCTACCTTCTCGGCGCCATCCGCATGCTCGAGCTGGGTGTGGCGACCAAGGAGGACATCGACAACGCGGTCAAGCTCGGGCTCGGCTACCCGATGGGACCGTTCGAGCTCATCGACTACACCGGTGTGGACATCAACTACCACGTCTCGAACGTCTTCTTCGACGAGTTCAAGGAGGCGTACATGGCCCCGCCCCCGCTGCTGCGGCGGATGTTCCTCGCCGGCCAGCTCGGAACGAAGACCGGGAAGGGCTTTTACGACTACGACGAGCAGGGGAAGAAAAAAACATAGACGTTCACGAGCGGATCGCCCTGAAGAAGGCGGCGGTCTGGGCGCTCGTTGCGGGTCTCTGCCACCTGGTCGCGCCGGAGTTCGCCCCGGGCTTCTATCCGTCGTGGTACTTCGCGCTCAGCGCGGTCGGCTACGGGCTTCTCCTACCGGTGATCGCGTCGCTGCACGTGAGGCACGAGCCGCTTCGCGGATCGGGCACGGTCCTCGGAACGATCGCCGGGGCGAGCGTGGTCACGCTCGGCCTCGGCGCCGCCGCGAATGTGGACCTCATCCCGGCGGCGCTGTTCGTCCGCGGGATCTGGTGGTGGACGATCGGGAAGATGTGGGCCGAGACCGGCGTGCTGCCGCGCGCATTTGGATGGATCACAGCGGCGCTCGCGATCGCGTGCTTCGCGCTTGTCGCGGCCTACGCGCTTACGGGGATACCCATGTCCCCGCCCGATCTGCCGCT
>DATLPP010000270.1:0-2932 GCA_035535615.1 Candidatus Udaeobacter sp. | reverse complement strand
GAGCATCTCGAACAACATCTCCGCGTATGGCACGAGCGACATCGGCTGGCATTTCTGGGAGCACGAGATGGGGGACGCCACTCCTTGGCGTGACGCCGAGAAGCTGATCTTCCGTTCGCCGCTCACCTATGTCACCAACGTCAAGACGCCGCTCCTCATTCTCCACGCGGAACGCGATCTGCGCTGCCCGATCGAGCAGGCCGAGCAGCTCTTCACCGCACTGAAGGTGCTCGGCAAGGAAGCCGTCTTCGTCCGTTTCCCCGAGGACAACCACGACCTCACGCGCGGCGGGAAGCCGAAACATCGCGTCGAGCACGCGCGCCGGATCGCCGACTGGTTCGACGCGCACCCCTGACATGGGCGTACGGCGCGCGACGGTGGACGACGCAGAGGCGTTCGAGCGGATCCGTATCGCGACGTGGCAAGCGACGTATCGCGGTCTCTTTCCGGACGCCGTCCTCGACCAGATGCAGCCGAACGTCGAGCGCCGTCGAGACCGCCTCCGCGACCTCTCGGAATCGCGGACGGAGTTCTGTTTTGTTGCGGAGGTCGCCGCCGAGGTCGTCGGCTTTGCCATCTGCTGCCCTGAGCGCACAGGCGACCCCGTCTACAGGGGCGAGGTCGCGGCGATCTACGTCCTGCCGTCGCATCAAGGAAAGGGTCTCGGCCGCGCGCTCATCCGCGAATCGGTGCGAGAGCTCGCTGCACGCGGTATGACCACGCTTCTCATCTGGGTACTGCGCGAGAATTCGATCGGGCGTGCCTTTTATGATCGCCTCGGCGGAATCGCGCGGCGCGAGAAGACCGTAGAGATGCCGGGTATTCCCGAGGGACATGTGGAGGTCGCCTACTGCTGGGACGACACCGCGCCCCTCCTCGCTTAGCGGTCGAGCTCCAGGTCGAGGTCCTTCGGCGGCTCGTCGGGTAGGACCCAGCGGATGTACGGCTTGGCCCACTTCACGTGAAGCTCGTTCGCCTTGTCGGTCGCGGCGGCGTAGATGCGCTCGAAGGACGGCCCGTCGTGCGCGCTGAGCGCGGTGAGCAACGGACCCAGCTGCTCTGTCTCGAACGCGGCAAGGTCCTCGGCGTACTTCGGGCGGATCTGGGCGAGCTTGCGCTGTAGCCCCCGCACGCGCCGTGCGAAGTACGCGGCAAGCTCCCAGTTGCCGCCGCGCGCGGCGTACGCGCACTTCCACCACGCGTTGCCAACCGACGCCATGATCTCGCCGGTCCCCGGGAGGAGTTGGGCGATCTGCTCGAGCGAGAGGGGTGGGGAAGCCTTCGCCAGCGGCTCGTCGCTCACCTTGCGATAGTACGGAGGTGCTTCAGTCTCGACGCGGCTCCATCGCCGCCTTCGTCGCGAACTTCCGCGCGAGCGAGATCCCGCTTCCGCGGCGCCTGCTGGTCACGGCGCGAAACTTCGTGCGCCGCGCGACGCTCGGTCAAGGCTGCTGCGGACATGACGGAGAGCCGGGCTGCTGAATGACCGCCAAGCCGGAGGGTCCTCCGCGCCGCTAGCATTGGCAAGCCGGTGAAAGAGTTCTTCCAGGGTCGCCGCTTTGGCTTCTCGCCGCGCGCAACCGTCGCCTTCGTCGCCCTCGGCATCGGATTCGCGCTCACGCTCTCCGACCTCATGGCGTGGTTCGCGTGGGGCCAGAGCGACACCAGCGGCTACGTGGTCGTGTCCGATTGGCTCGCCCATGCCGTGACAGTGGTGCTCGGCATCGCGGTGCTGGCGTCGCTTGCCGAGTACATCGACGTGCCCGAAGACGACCGCTCGATCGCGAGGCTCGACTTGGTCGCCGGCCTCGTCGCATTCTTGCTCTACGGCGCATCGGCGTTCCTGCGCGGCTTCGACATCGGCGCCGCGGCCGCGGGGACGGCCCCGTTCCTCCTCGCGATCGCCGGTCTCATCGTCACGTTCGTCGACGCCGCCGTCGCAGCGAACCTGTACAGCGCGCGCGAGTGGGAAGAGCTCGACGAGGAGCCGCTCCGCGAGCGGCGTCCGCGAAGGCGCGCCGCGAGCCGTTAGCTCAACGCGGCATTCCGACGCGCGGCTCTCACGCCGCGGTCGCGTCGGGCGATGCGCGCTTCGCGCTCGCCGGATTCGTCACCGATCGCGCCTGCGCGGAGCTCGAATGCCAGGAGCGCGCCGTCCGGGTCGATGCGTAGCGCGCGGCGCGCATCGGCCTCGTTTAGCAGAGCCTCGGCCCGCCGGGCATCGCGCGTAGCCGCCTCGATCACGTGAATGAGCTTCGACATCGCACGACCTCCGGTGGTGATGCGCTAACGCTCGCACCGCGGCGCGCACCGGAACAGACAGCGGCGAACGCCCTGCATGTCTCGTTGGCGACAGTCAGGTGGACGCCAGCTCCCGCAGGCGGAGCGCGTTCTTCGGCGCGTAGCCCATCTCGTCGTTGTTGAAGTACGCGAAGACGTCGCGTCCCTCGGCACGCCATTTCTTGATGCGCTCGGCCCACTCGCGAAGCGCGTCGTCGGAGTATTCCGACGCGTAGAGGCGCTCGGGCCCATGAAAGCGGAGGTAGACGAGATCGCTCGTCACCGCGACATGCGTGGGCCAGCGCGGCGTGTGGCCGATGACCAGTGCGATGTTCCGGCGCCGCAGGAACGCGAGCGCGCCCTCGGCGAACCACGACGCATCGCGTGGCTCGAGCGCGTGACGCCGCCGTCGCGGCGCGACCATCTTGAAGAATCGTTCTGCTCTCGCTTCGTCGAACTTCATTCGCGGCGGCAGCTGCACGAGGACGACGGCGGCCTTCGGCCCGAGCCCGGCGAGGGTCCCGTAGGAGCGCTCGACGCTGTCTCGCTCGATGTTGAGGCGTTTGATGTGTGTGATGAAGCGGTTGAGCTTCACGGCATAGACGAAGTTGTCGGGAACGGACCGGCGCCATTTCTCGAACGTCTTCTTTTC
>DATLPP010000269.1:0-5245 GCA_035535615.1 Candidatus Udaeobacter sp. | reverse complement strand
GATCTCATGCGCAGGAGCCCATCGAGCGGCCTGCGCGGCGCGCGCGACATCCGCGACCCGCTTCGGCGGGCCAAGCTCGGGGGGACGCTCGATCCGGTCCAGCTCATCGCCGTGGCGGACACGATCCGCGCCGCAGAGCATCTGTTCGCGGACGTGCGTCCGTATCCGCCGCTCGCCGCGCGCGCCCGCTTCGCGCGGCCTCCGGGCGATGTCGCCGCCGCGATCGAGAACGCGATCGGCGCGACCGGTGACGTCCTCGATCGGGCGAGCCCGCGGCTCGGGTCGCTGCGCGGAAACCTGCGTGCGGCGCAGGCTCGTCTCCAGCAACGCCTCGACGGCCTCGTACGTTCGCCGGATCTGCTCCGGCTGTTGCAGGACCCGATCGTCACCCAACGCGGTGGCCGGTACGTCGTGCCGGTGAAGGCGGAGCACCGCGCCGCGGTCAAAGGGATCGTTCACGACCAATCCGCAAGCGGGCAGACCGTCTTCATCGAGCCGCTCGAGATCATGGAAGCGAACAACGCGTTGCGCGAGGCCGAGCTCGCCGAACGGCTCGAGGTCGAGCGGATCCTCGATGAGCTCTCGCGACGAGTCGAGAAGTCCAACGATGACCTCGAGGCCATGACGACCGCGCTCGCTGCCCTCGACCTCGTCATCGCGAAGGCTTTGTACGCGGACGCGCTGCAGGCGACCCGTCCCGAGCTGAATAGCGATGGCGTTCTCGACCTCGTCGATGCGCGTCATCCGCTCCTCGTGGAGCAGGGGACCGTCGTCGGTGTCGACGTCCGGCTCGGTGATGAGTTCCGCGTGCTCGTCGTGACCGGCCCGAACACCGGCGGCAAAACGGTGACCCTCAAGACCATCGGTTTGCTCACCGCGATGGCGGCGTGCGGTCTCGCGATCCCCGCCGACCGCGGGCGCGTGCCCGTCGTGCGCCGCATCTTCGCCGACATCGGGGACGAGCAATCGATTGCGCAATCGCTGTCCACGTTCTCTTCGCACCTGCGCAACGTCGTGACGACGCTGGCCGAGGCCGAGCGGGGCGACCTTGCGCTCCTCGATGAGGTCGGCGCCGGGACCGATCCGGACGAGGGGGCGGCACTCGCGATGGCCGTGCTCGAAACGCTCCTCGAGCGCGGCGTGCTGGTCGCCGCAACCACCCACTACCCGGAGCTGAAGGCTTTCGCGCTCAACACCCCCGGCGTTCGCAACGCGAGCATGGAGTTCGACTCAAACACGCTTCGTCCCACGTTCCGACTCCACATCGGACTCCCCGGCGCGTCGAACGCGTTCGCGATCGCCGAGCGCCTTGGTTTGGACAAGAGCGTGCTCGCGCGCGCGGACACGCATCTCTCCGAGCTCCATCGCTCTCTCGAGCGCACTCTGCTCGAGGCGGAACGACAGCGCACGGAGCTCAGCTCGGCGCTGGAGGAGGCGCGCGTCTCCGCGGCAGATGCGGCGAACGCGACCGCCGGAGCCGCCCGCGAGGCCGACCGCGTCCGCGACGAGGCGCAACGGGCGCTGCGCCGGGCGCGCGCGGAGGCCGACGAGCTCCTCCTGCAGGCGAGGCGCGCGCTGCGACAGGCCGAGGAAGCGCGCGACCGCGCCGCCAAGCGGAACCTCGTCGATGATGCGCGCGCTGCGCTCGCCGAGGCCGAGACGGCGCGCGCCGCCGCCACCACGCCGCACGCGGCGCCGATCACGGTTCCGATCGCCGTCGGAGCGCCGGTCTTCGTCGAGGGCGTCGCCGAGCCCGGCACCCTGCTCGCGATCGACGACCGCGGCATGGCGGACGTGGCCGCCGGTGCCTTGCGTCTGCGGGTGCCGGCGACCCAGCTGCGGCCAGCGCCGGAGTCGACCGAGGCCCCGATCCGGTCCGATCGCCCGCTCATCCAGGGATCGGCCTCGAGCGTTCCGCTACAGCTTGATATCCGGGGTGCGCGACCTGATGAGGCGATCGAGGTGCTCGACCGCTATCTCAACGACGCCGCCGTGGCCGGTGTCGGTCGCCTCCGCGTCATTCACGGAAAGGGCACCGGCGCGCTGCGTACGGCGATACGCGCCGCGCTTGCCGGCCATCCCCTCGTCCGGGCCCACGAGCCGGCCGGCCCCTCCGAAGGGGGCGACGGCGCCACGATCGTCACGCTCTAGCCGAACCCCCTGAACCCTGCTCCCACCGGGCCGGTATCGGAGCCAGGTGGGCGGATATGTAGCGCGGCGCCTCTTGATCGCGATCCCGACGCTGCTCGTCATCAGTTTCGTCGTGTACGCGATCCTCGCGCTCGCCCCCGGCGACCCGTTGGGGCAGTTCGCGGCCAACCCGAATGTCCCGCCCGAGGTGCGCGAGAGGATCCGCGAGTCGCTCGGGCTGAACCAGCCATGGCACATCCGCTACGTGAAGTGGCTCCTCGCGTTGCTGCGCGGTGACTTCGGGTACTCGTTCGGAAGTCACTCGCCGGTCGCGGGTCTGCTGGTCGAACGCCTCCCGAACACGCTTGCCGTCGTCGGCGTCGCCTACGCCCTCGGACTTCTTCTCGCTCTCCCGATCGGCATGATCTCCGCGGTGAAGAGGTACTCGCTCTTCGACCACGCTGCGACGACCTTCGCGTTCATCGGTTTCTCGGTGCCGACGTTCTTCACGGGCCTTCTGCTCATCATCGTGTTCAGCATCAACCTTCGGTGGTTCCCGTTCATCTATGACTCGACCGTGAAGGTGAAGGACTTCGCCTCGTTCGTGGAACAGCTGAAGCAATCGATCATGCCGATTGCCGTCCTCACGCTCTTCAACACCGCGGGTCTCGCGCGATTCATCCGCGCGGAGATGCTCGAACATCTCCCCCTCGAGTACGTGCGGACCGCGCGCGCCAAAGGCATCAGCGAGCGGCTCGTCATCTTGAGGCACGTCCTGCGCAACAGCTTGATCCCGGTGGTGACGCTCGTCGCTCTCGGCATACCGGCGGTCTTCGCCGGCGCGATCGTGACCGAGCAGATATTCCGAGTACCCGGGATCGGCGAGCTCCTCGTTCGTTCGATCGGGACCAGCGACACGCCCGTGGTCGCGGCGATCGTCTTTCTGTTCGCGGTCCTCGTCGTTCTCTTCAACCTGATCGCCGACGTGCTCTACGCGGTTCTCGATCCCCGCATCCGTTACGCGTAGACCCCGCTAGAACACTCGGCGCATCTCGGTCCCGATCGCCGCGAGATCCCGAACGAGCGCTGCGCGATCGCGTTCGATCAATCCGAGGTCGGCCAGCGTCATCGCCAGATTCGGGTGAGGCTCGATCTCCCGGGGCGCGGCCCAGCGCACCTCGCTGCCCTCCTCTGCGTGGGGCGTTCCATCGACAGCACCGGCGCGGAAGACATGAACGAGAAAGTGAAAACGGCCCGGGGGCGCGCTGCGCACGTCGTACAACGCGGCGGGCCGCAGATCTGTGGCGCGATAGCCCGTCTCCTCGAAGAGCTCGCGCCGCGCGGCGTCCTCCAGACGCTCGTCCCGCTCGACAGCGCCGCCCGGCAGAAGCCACGCGTTCGCGAACGGACCGGAGGTCTGCTTGACGACGAGGATCCGACCCGCGTCGTCGACGCACGCGACGACCGCGCTGACCCGGGGCCCAGCGGCGCGCGCTACGGAGTCTTCTTGGGGGTCGGGTACGGCGGCAACGTGCCGATCGGGAATGAGATGGTCGGTGTCGGATTGGGCGTGCGCGTTGGCACGGGCGTGCGCGTCGGCGTGGGCGACGGGGTCGGGCACGGATCCAGTCCGACGAGATTCCAGGTGTATCGCCCGTAGGTATGTTTGCCGGCCATCGCGTCGCGAATCCACTGGTCCGTATATCGCTGGAAGGCGGCGGGCGCGCGCGTATCCTTGATGCTCATCGCCACCTTCGCGGTCCCGTCTGGTTGCGCACAACCCGCGACGAACCAGTCGTCGGCCTTCGCCGGCTCGGTGCCCTTGATGAACCACTCGGTCATGGAGAACGGCGATAGCCCTGAGGGTGCGAGACCAGAGCCGTATCCGCCGTAGGCACCGGGAGCCGAGACCACTGTCCCGCTGACGACGTTGGCCGGTCGTGACCAATCCGAAGCGGGCGTGTCCGCGAGAGCTTCCTTCATGTAGTCGCGCCAGAGCTGGCCCGGGCCGGTAGCACTCGCGAAGTCGACCGTGCTCATCCTCTCGCCGTTCGAGTTCCCCATCCACACGCCGGTCACCAGGGTCGGGACGTAACCGACCGAGTAGACGTCCTTCAGGTTGTCGGTCGTGCCCGTCTTCAGCGCCGCGACGCGGCCGATGTTCGTCCACGAACCGAAGATGAAGTCTTTCGACGGCTGGGTGGTGTCCTTGAGGATGTCGGTCATGATCCACGCGATCCCGGCGTCGAGCGCGCGCTTCTGTTCGTAGTCCTTGTGCTCCCACACCAGATTCCCGCGTGAGTCTTCGACCTTGAGGATATAGGTCGGCGTCACCCGCATGCCCATATTCGCGAGCACGCCATACGCGCTCGCCATGTCGACGAGGTGGACTTCCTTGGCGCCGAGCGTGAGCGAGAGACCGATGGTCGTGGGATCGATTGGTGTCGTGATGCCCATGTCGGACGCGGTCTGGATCGTGTCCTCGATGCCGGAGTACTCCGCGAGGAACTTCACAGCTGGGACATTCCGCGACTCGCGGACGGCCTGCCTCATGGTGACCGGGCCGTGGTACTGGAGGTCTGCGTTCTCCGGGCAGTACCCGCACGCTGATGGGCTCATGCGGGTCGGGTCGGCCTTACCGCCGAAGTCCGTGCGTGCGTCCAGGACGACGGTGGCGGCCGTCGCGCCCTTCTTGAGCGCGGTGACGTAGTTGAACATTTTGAACGACGATCCCGGCTGACGGAGGCCGATGCCCGCCACGTCGAACTGGCCCTGCACCCGCGGGTCATCACGGTTGTTGTAGTCCACGGAGCCGACGTACGTCAGGACCTCGCCGGTCCGGGGATCGATCGACACGAGCGCGGCGTTCCACACGTTGCGGTTGTGCAGCTTGTCGACCCACTCGCGGACCTGCCGCTCACCGATCTCCTGCTTGGTCATGTCGAGCGTCGTCGTGACGCGGTACCCGCCCCGCGATACCGCGGCCTCGTCCCCGCCGAGGATCTGCGCGAGCTGGTTACGTACCTGGAAGACAAAGTGCGGCGCCTTGATGGTCGCGACCGGCGCCTCGGCGACCTTGATGGACTCGGCGCCCGCGGCGTCGGCCTGGTCCTGC
>DATLPP010000268.1:0-13121 GCA_035535615.1 Candidatus Udaeobacter sp. | reverse complement strand
TGTGCGGCGAGTGCGACCGCCTCCTCGCTCGACGCGACATCCTCCGCCGCCGTGAGGACGCGCTCGACGCCGGCCTTCCGCGCGCGCGCGAGCACGTCGGCGACATCGCCGGCGAAGCGGCGATCGGTGAGATGCGCATGCGCGTCGATCACGGCGGGAGGGTACCGTTCACTGATGGCGGAGCGCATTTTCGTCGCGGTGGCCTGGCCGTACACGAACGGTCCACGTCATCTCGGGCACGTCGCCGGTTTTGGAGTGCCGTCCGATGTCTTCGCCCGCTATCACCGCCTTGCAGGAAATGACGTGCTGATGGTGAGCGGCACGGACGAGCACGGGACGCCGAACCTGATCCAGGCCGACGCGGAGGGACTCACGGCGAAGGAAGCCGTGGACAAATACAGCCGGATCATCAGCGAAGATCTGCGCGCGCTCGGGCTCTCGTATGACCTGTTCACCCGGACGACGACGGACAACCACCGCGTCGTCGTTCAGGACGTCTTCAAAACGCTGTACGACAAGGGCTACCTCATCAAGAAGACCGCGATGGGGGCGTTCCAGGAAGCCACGGGACGCACGCTGCCGGATCGCTACATCGAGGGCACGTGCCCGATCTGCGGGTTTCCGAGTGCGCGCGGCGATCAATGCGACAACTGCGGGAACCAGCTGGATCCCGATCAGCTCATCGACCCGCGCTCGAAGATCGACGGGTCGAAGCCGATCTTCAAACAGACCGAGCATTTCTACCTCGACCTTCCGGCCTTCACCGAGCCGCTCACCAAATGGATCTCGAAGCAATCGCACTGGCGGCCGAACGTTCGGAACTTCTCGCTCAATTACATCGCGAACCTGAAGCCGCGCGCGATCACCCGCGATATCGATTGGGGCGTGCCGATCCCCTTGCCCGGTTGGCAGGATCGGCCCGATAAGCGCATGTACGTGTGGTTCGACGCGGTCATCGGTTACTTCTCCGCCGCGGTCGAGTGGGCCGGCATGGTCGGGCGCGTGAACGCCTGGCGCGACTGGTGGCAGGACCCGAAGTCGCGTCACTTCTATTTCATGGGCAAGGACAACATCGTCTTTCACACGACGATCTGGCCCGCGATCTTGCTCGGCTACGGCAACGGCGGCGCCATCGCGGGCGGCAAGGGCGAGCCGCTGCAGCTCCCGTATAACGTCGTGTCGAGCGAGTTCCTCACCATGGAGGGCCGCAGGTTCTCGACGAGCCGCGGCGTGACGATCTACGTGAACGACTTTCTCTCGCGCTACGACGCCGACGCGCTGCGTTTCTATCTCATGCTCGCCGGGCCCGAGACCCAAGACACCGATTTCACGTGGGCCGACTTCGTTCGCCGCAACAACGACGAGCTCGTCGCGACCTGGGGGAACCTGGCGCATCGCACGCTGGTGAATGCTCACCGCCGCTTCGGCGAGGTCCCGCGGCCGGGCGAGCTCACGGCGGGCGACAAGACCCTGGTCGAGACCGTCGAGTCCGGTTTCGCGAAGGTCGGCGAGCACATCGAGGGGGCGCGCTTTCGCGCGGCCCTCCAGGAATTGCTGCACCTCTCCGCGCTCGTGAATCAGTACCTCACCGAGATGGAGCCCTGGAAGCTCGTCGCGACGGATAAGGAAAGGGCCGGGACCGTCCTTTATGTCGCGCTCCGCAGCGTCGACGCACTCAAGGTCATGTTCGCGCCGTTCCTGCCGTTCTCGAGCCAGAAGCTCCACGAATACCTCGGCTATGACGGGCTGATCGCGGGCGCGCCGGAGCGCCGCACGGTGCGCGAATCCGACGGCTCGACGCACGACGTGCTCACCGGCGACTACACAAGGTGGACGGGTTCGTGGAAACCGCCGGGGCTGCCGGTCGGGCAGAAGCTCCGCACACCGGAGCCTTTGTTCAAGAAGCTCGATCCCGACGTGGTCGTCGCCGAGGAGCTCCGTCGTATGGAGGGGCGCGAGGACCGAGGCGGGAAGTGAGACGCCTCTGGGCGTTCACGGTCATCGTCGGACTCGCGCTTGGGGCCTGCTCCTCTCCTGGTCCCGCGACGACATCGCCGACCGCATCCTCATCTGTTGCCATCCTCCCGGCCGCGACGGAGTTCGACGGGGCAAAGGCGAAAGCTCACGTCGACTATCTCGGCGACGCCGCGCGCGGTGGGCGCTACTCGGGGTCGGCCGGTTACCGCGACGCGGCGACGTACGTCGCGGACCGCTTCCGCGAGATCGGACTCGAACCGCTCGGCGACAACGGGACGTTCTTCGAGCACTTCACGATGCCGATCGTCGACCTCACCGAGATGTCGACCCTCACGGGTCCCGGCGGCAAAACGTACCGGCCGCGCGTCGACTTCACCGAAAGCGTCGGCGGTCGCTCGGGCTCGGGCAAGGCCGAGGCGGAGATCTCCGCGGTCGGCGGTGCAGCGCGAGGCGGCGGGCTCAACGACTTCGCTGGCGCGAACGTTCGCGGGAAGATCGCGCTCGTCACCGGGCCTGCCGCGCCTAACGGAGGCAGCTCCGTCGAGAACGCGTACCAGGAGGGCGCGATCGGCGTGCTCATCGTGGGCGGCGCGACGCTCCGCTACTCGTACCTTCCGCGGCTGCAGACCGAGACCCTTCCCACTCTCGTGATCAGCCAGGGCGTTGCCGACCAGCTCCTCGCGCCCGCGGGAAGGACGGTCTCGGCCACGCAGGACCTGGTGCGCGCGCGCCGTGCCGATCCGAACGCGCCCGCGTCCGGGTTCGACGTACCGACCACGGTCCGCATCACCGTGTCGCTCACGCCGGTGCACGACGTCGACGCGATGAACGTCATCGGTCTTCTGCGCTCGCCCGATCCGAACAATGCGCAGCGCGCGGTCCTCGTCGGCGGTCACCTGGACGGCGTCGGCACGGACCCGGACGGCTCGGTCTTCCAGGCCGCGAACGACAACGCGTCTGGTCCCGCGGTGACGATCGAGGTCGCGCGCGCACTCGCCGCGTCGCGCGCGTCGCTCAGTCACTCGATCGTCTTCGTGGCGTTCGCGGGTGAGGAGGAGGGCTACTTCGGCTCCGAGGCGTACATCGCGCAGATGGCGGTCATCCCGGGCAGGTTGGAGAGCCTCGTCGCGGTGCTGAACCTCGACGTGATCGGCTGCTGCAGCCACACGCTGCTCGTGTCCAACGAAGCACCTGACCTGCAACGCCGGGTGCTCGACGCGGCGACGAAGCTCGGCGTCCAAAGCGCGACGACTGGCTCCGGCGGAAGCGACCAGACGAGCTTCGCGCGCCGGCGCGTGCCCGCTGTGTTCATCGGCGCCGCCGATTTCATCCTGCACGTTTACGCCGACAAGCCCGCGATCGTCGAGGCGAGCTGGCTCCAGAAGGCGGGCGAGGTCGTGACCGCAGTCGCGAAGGACATCGCGACCGCGCCTTAGAGATGCGACGCTTCGTCGGTGGACTCCTAGTAATGGCGATCGGCGGCGCGATCCTCGCGTGCGCGCCGAGTCAAGACGGCGGAGCCGACCTCCTGCGCAGCTTCTTCGGCGATCTGGAGGCGCATCGATTCGATGCGGCCGCTGATCTCGTTCGAGAGGCCGATGGCGCGCCGCTCTCCGCATCGACGCGCGATCGATTCGTGCGCGGGTGGCGAAAGGCGTACGAGGGCTACGAGATCCGTTTCAGCAACGTGGTTGTGCAGCGTTACCCCGAGTCGCCCGGTGTACAGGTTCCAGCCGAGGAGCTCCGTCAGGCCGGTGCTGTCGAGGGCTACATGTATGCGGTGAAGTTCGAAGGCAGCAGCAACTCACCTTGCGTTCCAGTCAACTCGAACGTGATCCCGGGAACGACGCAACCTATCGCGCTGAAGCAAGCCAATGGGACATGGTTTCTGCTCGCCGACGCGATGGTCGGTTTCGTCGACACGTGCCCGGGCGCGTGAGTGCGACCGCTCCTCAGGCCGCGCCTATCTCCGTAGCGCGGTCGGCGGTCATCTTCGCGGTCTCCTCACGCTCCTTCTGACCGAACACGTCCGACGACAGCATCTCGACCGCGGAGAGATCACGGTAGAGGACGCGGCCATGCGCTAGGCCTGGGACGGCGGCGCCGGACGCATCGCCGCGAGAAGGCCGGCGACGTCGTCACCACGGTCGCGAAGGATCTCGCTTCAGCCCCCAGGGCCCGCACGCTGTGTTCGAGAGGCGCCGCGTGTGCGGCGCCCCTCTTCATTCAGCTGAGGCGTCGCTCAGTGGATCACGATGTTCCCGCCGCCGAGCGGCTGGAGCCCAGACATGTAGCCGTTATCCAGGCTGATCCCGTATCGATCGTTGGTCCCCGATTGGCTGCCGTCGACCATATCGATGCGGAATACATGGTCACCGGTTCCGTCAACCGTGGCGCGACCGAAGATTGTCGCCGTGGTGCGATCGTCGCTGCACGTCGTCGCGAGAAGCTCGATGGAATCCACATCGATTGGTTGAACAGGGCCATGGTCTTTGTACGACTCATGCCCCGAAAGGTTGTTCTGTGCGTCCGTCATCACTACACCGTTGAAGGTCGCCATGTCGCCGTTCGATGCCGTGATCCAGCCACCCTCGTTGACGGTCACCGAGCAGAGCGGGGTGCTTGCCAGAAGACCGACCTTCACGACGAACGCGTTGCCGCCGCCGCCTGACGCCGGCTGAAACGCGCTCGCGGTGGTCGGGAAGTCCGCCGAGCCAGTGCGGCCTGCCACGTATGCATCCCCGGCGACATCCACGGCGATCCCGTATCCGATCTCCTCGATGCTGCCACCGAGATAGCTCGAATAGTCCAGCGCTGTGCCGGTTGGATTGAGCTTGGTGACAAAGGCGTCAGACCCGCCGGCAATCGCCGTCTGGAAAGCGTTCACGGTCGGAAGATCGGGTGAGTTGGTGAAGCCGGTGATGTAACCGCTGCCCGAAGCGTCGATCGCGATGGCGTTGGCTTCATCGTCGATGGTTCCCCCGATGTAGGTCGAGTACGTGAGCGTGTTTCCCAGCGGGTTGAGCTTCGCTACGAACACGTCGTACGCACCGGCAATCGCGGTTTGGAACGAGCCGGGCGTCGTCGGAAAGTCTGTGGACCGGCTATATCCCGCGAGGTACGCGTTGCCGGCTGTGTCCAAAGCAATGCCCTGCCCGGAGTCGTTCTCGCTGCCGCCGAGATACGTTGAGTACACGAGCGCGCTGCCGAGCGGGTTCAGCTTCGTCACGACCGCGTCGAAGAGGCCGCCGTTCGTCGCCTGTAGAGCTCCTACGCTGGTCGGGTAATTCCCCGAGGTGGTGTATCCGATCACGTACGCGTCGCCGGCCGAGTCCACGGCGACACCCGTACCAGTGTCGGCGGCGGTCCCTCCGATGTACGTCGAGTACAGCAGTCCGGTGCCTAACACATTGAGCCTGGCGACGAAGATGTCCGCGCTACCTGCGCTTGCGGTTTGGAACGCGCCAAGGGTCACCGGGAAGTTCGTCGAAATTGTGTAGCCAGCCACGGTCGCACTGCCGGAGGGTCCGAGGGTGATCCCCAGACCGCCATCCTCGTCGCCACCGCCGAGATACGTCGAGTACACGAGCGCATTGCCCTGTTGATTGAGTTCCGTCACAAAAGCGTCCTTCGCGCCCGCGAATCCCGGCTGGAGAGCAGCAAGGGTTGTCGGAAAGTTCGTGGACCTTGTCTGCCCGGTCACGTAGGCGTCTCCCGACGCATCGAGCGCGATGCCGCGGCCGACGTCGTCGTTTGACCCTCCGAGATAGGTCGAGTAAATGAGCGTGTTACCCAGCAGGCTCAGCTTCGACACGAAGACGTCCTGAGGGGTGGCGAGCGCCGGCTGAAAAGCGCCGGGCGTCGTCGGGAAGTCCACAGAGGTCACGTCGCCGGCGATGTACGCGTTCCCGAACGCGTCCACGGCAATGCTCATGCCCTCGTCGAAACCCGTCCCACCCAGGTACGTCGAGTAGGCGAGGACCGGATCGATGACGACCGGTACGGACCGATCGTGCGGGCCGAGATCGAATCGGACCGTGCCATCCGATACCAGTCGATATCCGGCAGGCACCGGCAGCCTCTTCCCCTCCAGGTCCTGGTAGGCCAGCGGGCGCGTCTGCGTGACCGAGCGCGCGCCGACCCGCAGCACGAGGTTCCCATCCGCGTCGAGCTCGACCTGCGCGGCCCCATCGAAGCGAAGCGCGATCGAGTCGAGATCGGAACCGGGGTTGAGGACGAAGTCGTATTCGAGCTGACCTTGGTGGCCGTAGTACGCGAGATCGACATTGGGATAGACGTTCGCGTAGACGATTTTCGCGTACGTCGGAATATTCGTGTGCCATTGGGCTGGATCGGCGCCGATATAGGAATTGACCTTGCCGGGGAGCTTTTCAACTCCGCTGCCGACCGCGTCGGCGGCGCCGCCGACGATTTTCATCCGTAAGACGACCGTGCTCATCTCCGGGACTTCCCTTCCGTGCTCCCTCAGCATCGTGTCTCGCGACTCAGGCACCTCCGGCGATGTCCGGAGCATCAGACCCGCTTCCACCGGCGACAGGGAGAGCCTGTATCCAGGGCCGCGCGCGAGGAAATCGACCCCCGGACCCGCTTGGCCGCGATTCGCCTCGAAGCTGAGCGGGAGCTTGCCGTACGCCTGAACAATGGCCGAGTGGTCAACGTCCGTCGTGGTTGGTCTCGGCGCCGATCGAGGGCCGGTCGCGGGCGTGGGACCGTCCTGAACGACTACGAGCGACCCGAGCAAGGCCATAATTGCGAGCCCAGAAGCCACCGGAATCCTCATGCTTACTACCTCTCCAACGCGGTCAGATTTGGTTTAATCCCCACCCTGCAGAGCGCATGCCTGAAGGGTCGGGCAGAGGCCGTGCGGGGCCCAGCCAATCTGTCCTCTACGGGTGGCTGCTTGCGCGAGAGGTGAGACTCGTTAGCGGAGAGGCCCGACCGTCCCAGCGATCTCCGCGGCGCGTTCGCCGATCGCCGTCGCAACGTCGTCGCGCTCGCGCTTCCCAAACCCGTCCGAAGAGAGCATCTCGACAGCTGCGAGATCGCGGTAGAGGACGCGCACCAGGCGCTTCGCCTCGGTCGGCGCGCGACCGATCCACTCGAGCGTCTTATCGACCTGGATCGTGTGCTGGATCATGTGCGCCTCGAACCGGTGCATCCGGAACCGGATCGGCTTATCGCCGTCCCAGAACGTCGCGTCTCGATCGAGCGTGTCGTCGGAAAGCTTGCCGAGCTCGGTCAGCACGCGGCGATGGATCTCGAACATCGCATTGCGAACATCGGCGACGCCGCCGTCGAGCGTCTTCGGTGCGCGATAGCCGTGCTCGTCGCGCCACGGGCCCACGCGCTCCTCCGCCTCTTTCGGATCGCGCGGGCGGTCCGGCGCGAGCTCGTACTGGATCACGCTGAGGAATCCGTACTCGGCGCCGAGCATGTGCTCGATCACGTCGCGGAGCGGCCACTCTCCCTCTCTCGGGACGCGGTCGAGATCGTCATCGCGTACGCCTGCGAGGGCGCCGGTCAGATCGCGATAAGCGTGGTGGTACTGGCCGAGGATGCGCTGCGCCTGGCTCGGCGGCGCGGGTCGCATTGCGGCGAGCCGCACCGCGAGGTCGCGCAGCTCGTGCTGCGCCATCAGGAGCGTGAACCGAAGTCCCTCCTCGTCGTACTCGCGCCAGACCCACGGCCGGTCCATCTCGGCGTCGGGCAGATCGACGGTCGCGCGGACGAGCGCCTCGACGGCCTGCGTGACCGTCGGCACTAGAGGGCGACGACCGGAACGCCCGCGATCGTCTCAGCGGCGACGGTGTCGACAACCGTGTGCAGGTGGCCGGTCTCCTTCCACACCCGAATTTGACGGTCCGCGCTCGTCCCCTCCTGGGCGATCGTCTCGAGATACTCGACTTCCTTGCGCGAGCCAAGCGCATCGACCACGTCGTCGATGAACTCGAGCAGCTCCACGGCGAGGTCCTTCATCGGCACCTCGGTCTGCTTACCGAAGTCGATGAGCTTCGCGTCCATACCGCCGCGCATCGCGCGCCATTTGTTCTCCTGGATGAGGCTGGGCAGATAAGGGCGGAACCCCTGGTTCTTTTCGCGTAGGACCAGCAGCTTCGCACAGATCGCCTGGATGAGCGCGGCGAGGCAGAGGGTCTCCTCGACGCGCGTCGCTGCGTCGCAGACGCGGAACTCGATCGTGGGAAAGAAGGCGTGCGGCCGCAGGTCCCACCAGATCTTGCGGCCGTTATCGATCGACTTCGTCTTCACGAGAACCTCGACGAAGTTCTCGTACTCGTCGTAGCTCGAGAACTGCGGCGGGATGCCCGTGCGCGGGAAGCGGCCCCAGATGACCTGGCGGTACGACTTCAGTCCCGTGTTGCGGGCAAGCCAGAACGGCGATGACGTCGAGATCGCGAGGAGGTGCGGAAGGAAGTAGCGCGCCTCGTTCATCACCTCGACCCGCGCTTCGCGATCGGGTATGCCGACGTGGACGTGCAAGCCGAAGATGAGAAGCTCGCGGATGACGTCCTGGAGCTCGTCTTCCAGGATCTTGTAGCGCTCGGCCTCCGTGACCTGCTGGTCCTGCCAGTGAGAGAACGGGTGCGTCCCGGCGGATGCGATCCGCAGGCCGGCGGGTTGGAGGAGCGCCGCGAGCGTTCCCCGCAGAGTCGTGATCTCGGCGCGCGCCTCGCTGATGTCGGCGCAGATCTTCGTGCCCGCTTCGATGACCGATTGCATCATCTCGGCCTTGATCTGCTCGCCGAGTCGCGGCGCCGCCGCGGCGAGCAGCGTCTCGCTGTGGCTTTTCAGCTGCCCATCGCCGTCGACTATCTGGAACTCTTCCTCGATCCCGATCGTCAGGCGCGGGACATTTGTCGCTCTCATCGCCCTCGCGCCCTCGCTCGCGCGTCGCTGAGGGTGCGGTAAACCGCATCGGCGTCCGCCAGCCCGCGGAAGGCCGGCGCCGGGGAACCGCCGTAGAACCCGCCCCACCCTTCGTACATCTGACGCTGACCGAAGTAGATCGTCGGCCCGGCGAGCCACGACTGCTCCAACTCGAGGTAGGGCAGGGTCGCCAGGTCGAGCTCGACCAAGCGTCGCCGGGTGCGGATGAGGATCCGCCGATCGGTGACGGCATAACGGGCGCCGGAAGACTCCCGAAAGACACTCAGGATCCGCGGACCGAAGACGAAGAAGCTGAAAAAAATGATCGGAAAGAAGAACAGCAGGGGCGTTGACCCGGCGCCCGAGCCGCTGGCGGCAATCGCAGAGGCGAATGAGAAACCGAGGAAGAGGACGAAGATCAGCAGGACCACATCCATCGTTCGCAGGAAGCCGCGAAGTCGCTCGGGCTTTCCCTCCCAGAGCATTCGTTCGCCCGGCGGGATCTCGAAGCTCACGCGTCGCTCCGCGCGGTGCTTCGGCGCGTTGCGCCCCTCGGCCCGCCAGCGATCACGTACGTCGGCACGACACTGCCCGCGCCCGCGGTCACGTTCAGCAACGCGCTCGATGACACACGCGCGAGAGACCCCGAGACCGCGCCCCAGAAGAGGTACGGGTTGTGGTCGATCGAGAGGTCGAGGAAATGCATCCGCCCCAGGACCACCGGAAAGGGATGGCGCGGGACGTCGACGCGCTCCTGGACGACGTACGAGCTCGCGAGCGCCGCGAGGAAGGACTGCTCCCACTCGTGCTGGTCGATCGTCCAGCCGAGCACCACGCCCTTGCCGCCGTACTCGTCGTTTGGCTTGAGCACCAGTCGGTCGCGGTGCGCGATGACGAAGTCGCCCAGGTCCACGACCTTTCCCGCGTACATCGTGTGTCCTTCGCGGATCTTCCGCGTCCACGGGATGTGCTTCGCGATCGCGGCACGCTGCGGTGGCGTGTAAAGCGCGGCGTAGCGATCGTCCGAGAGCAGCGCGAGGCTCATCTTCTTGTGAAGGAGCTTCGCGCGGAAGCTGTTCACGACCGTCACGGCACCCTCGAGGTATGCCTGCACCAACGGCCGTGAGACGTCGTCCTTGGCGAGGAGCTCGCTCGTCAGCACGCGCCGGTACACGAGGTTGATCGGCTTCCCCCGCGCGCGGAGCGTCCCGCGCGAATAGGTCAGATCGTCGGGAGCGCAGATCACGGTCGGGACGCCGCGCGACTCGAAGTAGCGCTGGAACATCTCGAACTCGGTGAGCGTCGGCAGACCGCGCCAATCCACGATCGCGATCGCGGCCGAGCGCTCGGACCGCGAGCGGTGCGCCCGAAGCATCGCCGTGAGCTGGCGCCCGCGCGTTGGCACGACGCTGCATTGGAATTTCTCCCGGAACTTCTTCATGACCGGCAACGAGGCGAAGACCTGAGC
The DNA here is from genome assembly GCA_035535615.1 of Candidatus Udaeobacter sp. GTDB lineage: Bacteria > Chloroflexota > Limnocylindria > P2-11E > P2-11E > 3-1-20CM-2-70-9. Next base: position 2,770 of record DATLPP010000268.1, on the reverse strand, counting down.
CAGCTCGTCGTTGTAAGCCATGCCCGCGGGCGATTCCGCGTTGTACTCGACGAATCGAATGACGCCATCCGCGCCGATGAATCCATCAAGCCGCGCCGACGGCGATGCCGCGCGGAAGCCTGGATCCCGGAGCGCGAGCGCCTCCTCCTGCGGGTCGAGGTCGAGCTGCCGTCGGAGGTCCTCGTCCTCGAGCAGTGCGCGCTCGAGCCTGCCGAGCGCCGCGTAGATCGTCTGGGACGCCTCGTTCACGGCCGCGTATTGCCAGTCGCTGATGAGGTTCGGTCGCAGCGAGACGCAGAGGGGTCGATCGCCGAAGACGAGCCGGCGTTTCCGCTGTCCTTCGGTGAGTACCGACGTGCTCGCCTCAGCGAGCCCCGGGTCCTCCAGCAGCTCGTGGTACGCCACGACCGGATCGCGCGCAGCAGAGCGTCGCCGCGTTAGCGCACGTGCCGCCACCACCGATGCTCCCCCTTCCACGGCGGCTCCGCCTGCCCCGTGGCGTACGCGATGACGAGGTCGCTCATCTTCTCGAGGACCCACGCGAAGTTGTCCTCTTTGATCGAGAAGCTATCGAAGTCCGGCGCCGGGTTGAGCCAATCGATCGCGTAGAGCTCACCGTCCCGGACCGCGAACTCGACCGTGTCCATGTCGTACCCGAGCGCGTCGGTGAGACGGATCGCGTTGAGGATGGCCCGGGTCCGCAGGTCGCCTTCGACCGGACGGCTGATGACGTAGCGCTCGTTGAACGGAGCCGTCGGGTCATACCGGATCGGAAGGACATCCTTGCGGCCGATGGCGATGCAGCGGATGTAGTCCTCCCACTTGATGAACTCCTGAAGGATCATCGTCTTCGGGCGGTATCCCGGCGAGAGCCCGCCGGACTGGTCGTATGCCCAGATGAGCTCCTCCTTGGTGTCGACGCGATAGACGTCCTTCCACCCGCCGCCGGTGTTCGGCTTCAGGATCGCGGGCAGTCCGGTGTACTCGATGAGCGAATCCCAATCGAGGGGGTACTGGAGATTGCGGAGCGATTGGTCCGAGATGTCGGGGATGTACGCCTTGTTCGGGAGGACGACGGTCTTCGGCACGGAGACGCCGAGCTCGCGCGCGAGCGTGCACTCGAAAAACTTCTCGTCGGCTTCCCACCAGAAGGGATCGTTCACCACGACGGTGCCCTGGAGCACCGCGCTTTTTAGATGAGCCCGGTAGTACGGGACCTCGTGGCTGATGCGGTCCACGAGCACCGCATAGCGTTGCGGCTCGATCTCACGCGCGCCACCCATGACCGCCATCTCCGCGCGCACGCCTTTCGAAGCGCCTTTGCGGTTGACCGTTTCGATGAAGGGTCCGGGGAACGTGTTCTCGCGGCCAATGAGAAGGCCGACGACTTTCTCCTCGCTCATATGTACCTATCCACCATGTCCTTCCAGTACGGCCAATCGTGCGCCCAGCCGTCCCATATATCGAGTTCGGCGGGCACGCCCTTCTGCTGCAGCACGCCCGCGAGGCGCTTCGATTCGTCGACGTTCGGGTCATCGCGCCCCGTCGCGATGATGATCTCCGTTTCCCTCAAGGGTGCGAGATACCGATCGTCGTTGAGATTCGGGAGGAACGCGAGCGGGTTCACGAAATAGGCTTCGCCGCTTCGCTCACCATCGAGCCACTTCGCCGTGTCGTACGCGCCGGACATGCCGACGGCCTTGCGCGCGATGCCGGGCCGTCGCGTGACGAACGCGAGCGCGTGAAATGCGCCGAACGAGCTTCCGGCGACGATCAGCTGATCCACCGCGTTGGCGAAACGGATCGCCGGCAGCACCTCGTCGACGAGGTAGCGCTCGTAGGCGAGGTGACGGCGAGCGCGGTCCTGTGGCGCCGCCGTCTTGTTGTAGAAGGACTCGCCGTCGATCGAATCGACGCACCAGAGCTGGACCCAACCCGCATCGATCCGCGGCGCCATGTGCGACACGATGCCGAAGTCTTCCCACTGGTAAAAGCGCCCCATCGAAGTTGGAAAGACGAGGACGGGCGCGCCGCGGTCGCCGAAGACGAGCAACTCCATGTCGCGTCCAAGCGCGGGACTCCACCACTTCCGGTATTCGCGGTTCACGACGTCCTCCGCGCGCGGGCGCGTGTCGGCGATGGGATCTCTACGAGGAGGTCAACGCTCCGATCCTGGCTCCCGCTCCTCACGCACCTGCTCCCCCGCGTTCTTGGCCGGCGCCACGACCACCGTGATCTCGCCTTTTGGGCGATCGGAAGCATAGTGCGCGGCGAGTTCCGACGCCGTCCCGCGAACGATCTCCTCATGCAGCTTCGTCATCTCGCGCGCGACGGCGACGCGCGCATTCGGCGCGACCGCGGCGAGATCCGCGAGCAGATCGCCCACACGAAACGGACTCTCGTACAGGACGATCGTCCGCCCCGCACCGAGAAGCGCGGTGAGCTCGCGCCGCCGCGCGCCGCTTTTCTTTTCGGGGAATCCGACGAACGTGAATTCGCGGGTCGGCAGCCCCGATGCGACGAGGGCCGCGATCGCCGCCGCGGGACCGGGGACCGGAACGACCTCGTGCCCTCCCGCGATCGCCGCGGCAACGAGTTGCTCGCCCGGGTCCGAGAGACCCGGCGTGCCGGCATCGGTGACGAGAGCGACGTCCCAGCCGCGATCCATCTGGCCGACGAGCTCTGCGGCCTTGCGACGATGGTTGAACTCGGTGTAGCTCGTCAGGTGCTTCGCGCGGATCTCGTGCTTGCGCAGGAGGATCTGCGTATG
>DATLPP010000267.1:0-6017 GCA_035535615.1 Candidatus Udaeobacter sp. | reverse complement strand
GTCGCCAGGTCGAGCGAAGCGTCCTGCAGCTCCGCGGCGATCCGCTCCGCGATCACGCGCTTTGCCTCGACGCCATCGACGATCCATTGGCGAAGCTCTTTTGTGTCGCCCTCGCGCGTCGCGCTCGTGACGGCGACGGCGACGTTCTCGATGCCCTCCGCGCGAAGGCTCGCCGCCAGATGCTCGCGAAGACGCTCGGCGTCGGCGCCCACGCGGTCGGATTTGTTGAGGACGACGAGCTGCCGCGCGAGGCGTGGCGCCCACCGCCGGAGGTATTCGTCGTGGAGCACCGCGTCCTGGTACTTCTCGGGATCGGCGATCCAGACCACCGCATCGACACGGGGAAGGAGCTCGTCCACGCGCGCACGATGCTCGGGCGTCGTCGAGTCGACATCGGGCAGATCGAGGATCGCGACATCCGCGAACGCGCCGTTGCTGTGATCGCGCACCTCGCGCACGTCGAGCCAGCCGAGAAGCGGAGCGGTCTCCTCGCGCGCGCTCTCCGCTACCCAGGCGACGGGCGTCCCGGTCGTGGGGCGGCGCGCGCTCGCCGCGCTCACGACGCCGCCCGCGAGTGCGTTGAGCAGGCTCGATTTGCCGACCCCGGTGCCGCCGACAAACGCAAGGACGTATGCGGATCCCTCGAACCCGAGTCTCTGCCGCGCGTCACCGAGGATGCGTCGCGCCCGCGAGGTGTCGAGCTCGAGCGCCGCGGCCGCGTCGACCGCGTCGTCGAGAGCCGCGAGGCCGGCGGAAAGCGTCACGCGGCGAGCGGCGCTGTCGCCGCGCGGAGCTCCTCGCCGAGTGCGCGGAGCTCCACCGGATCCGCGGTCAGGCGGTCGAAGCGCGATCGCTCTTTCGAGAACTCGTCGCCGAGAAGTCCCTCGAGCCGCTCACGCGCGTTCGCGATCATCTCGCGCATAGCGGCCTCTCCGAAGATCGCCTGCAGGAGCTTCTGATTGAGGAACCCCGTCGCCGCGACGATGCCGATCTCCGTGCCGGTCACGCCCGCGGTATGCGCGAAGACGCCGACCATCGCCGCGACCGCAAGCGCGTTCACGCCGAGCGAAACGCCGAATGCGAGGTCGCGTTTTCCGGCGCCACGGGCCTGCACGTCGGTTGCGATGCTCGCGACCCAGTCGCGCAGGCGAGGCTGGATGCGCGACGCGAGATCCGGGGACGCCGACCAGAGCGACGGGTCGCGCGCGAGCTGAGCCGCCGGCCCCTCGCGGCTGGCCCACTCGCTCGCAACGCGGCGGCCCGCCTCCGTCGCGCGCGAGACCGCGACCGCGACGACGTCGCTCGTGACCTCCTTCTCGACCACGCCGACCGGAGCCTCGGGCATCCCGCGGAACACGGCGACGATGGTGCCGCGTACGCGACCGAGGCCGCGCGAAAAGAAACGCGTGATCTGATCGGCTTTCACGTACGACTCCCAGTGCCGGAGCACCTCGGTCCTCAAGAAGGTGCCGCCACGGAGCTCCTCGAAGAGGGCGGCGAGCTCCGCGTCGTATGACTTCGCCGTGATCGCGCGGAGCGCCTCGCCCTCCGCCGCGGCGTGCTCGACATCGTCCGCGACGGTCTCCAGGAGCGGGTCCAGACCCGCGAGCGCGCCCTCGAGAGCACGGCGCGCGAGGGCGAGTCGCCGCTCGCGGTCTCTCGCGAGCTCGTCGACGCGCTGCATGACGGGCGCGGCCGCTTCGGCGTCGAGGCGCTCGCCGGACGGGTCGAGCCGGCCCTCGGCGACGCCGACCATTTGGACCCGCGCGTCGTCGATCCCACGTAGCGCCGTGTCCTTCAGTACTCGACGCAGATCTTCCATGACGACGCGCTGCTCCGACTCGTCCGGCGGCATGCGGTTCACCACGATGAGGAGTGGGAGCCCGCGCGCGGCGATGCGTTGCACCACGTCGAACGGGACCTTATCCGCGTAGCGCGTCGCAGACGTGACGAAGATGCCGAGATCGGCCGCCTCGACAAGGGCGTCGGCGATCACCCGGTTCGCACGCTCGACCGAATCGAGGTCCGGCGCGTCGACGATGGCGAGACCGGCCGACGCGGTCGCCGACGGCGCGCGCTGTATCTGCCCAGCGCCGATACCCGCGAGGGCACCCCGGCGCAGCGTCGCGGCGTCGGCGTCCGTGGCCAGAAGGACGGCCTCGCGCGTGGTCGGCCGAAGCACGCCGGTGCGGCTCACCGTCGCTCGAGCGAGGGTGTTCATGAGCGTCGATTTCCCGGCGCCCGTCGGCCCGAGCAGGACGACGAGGAGTGGCGACTCGAGTGCCTGCACGCGCGGCAGAACGTAGGCCCGGACGTGATCGCGAAGCTGTCGCGCCCGATCCTTCGCTCCGGCGGCTTCGTCCTCCCGCACGAGCGTGGCGCGACGGTCCGCGAGCGCAGCGATGAGCGCGGCGCGCTCCGCCAGAGTGGTCACCACTTCTGCGGCTGCAAGGTAGAGACCTGCGGCCTTTCGTCCGTTATCGTGCGTAGCGGTGCGTTACGGTGGCTTCCCGTGTCGATACGGTGGTTGCGATGTGCGCTTCTCCGTCGAGAGGGGCGACTCCTATCCATCGCTGCTCGAGGCGAGCGCAAAACGCACCGAGCACGAGATCGCCGAGCACCAGTACCACCACATCCCGATGAGGACCGAGACGCCGCCCGCGGGCTCACTCCAGCGGCTTCCGCGGCGAGGTGCGGCTCCCAAGCGCATCGAGTAGCGCTCAAGGCCGGTGGCCCGCGTTCGGACCGAAGACATCGCGCATTCCCGTCGCAAGATCGCGCGGTCTGGTCCCGAGCTCCGTCCGGGCCTTCGCGTCCGTCGCCCAGAACGTCACGCCGTCCGCCGACGACACGACCTCGCGCATGCTCGGGATGAGGCGCCCGGCGACGCGCGCGATGGCGGTCGGCAAGACGAGCGGCGGCACTCCGCGGCCGGAGGCGCTGGCGACCGCGCGATACGCGGCACCGAGCGTCGCGATCTCCCCTCCCAGGATGTAGCACTCACCGGCGCGGCCTCTGTCGAGGGCGCGCAAGATTCCGTCGGCGAGATCGTCGACGTGCACCAGATTCAAACCGAGCTCCTCGAACGCGCGATACCGCAGCCGGCCCTCGGCGAGCGCGCGGAAATTCGCGCCGACCGCTGAGTGGTCGTTCGGGCCGTACACCTGACCGGGCTGCACGATCACGATCGGACCGCCGTTCCGGGCAACCTCGAGCGCGATCTCGTGGGCTTGCCGCTTGGTGTCCTCGTACGCCGATGTCGGCGGCGAGGTCGGACGATGACCCTCCGCGACGACCACGCCGTGCGTGTTTCCGAACGCCGCGATCGTGGAGACGTACACGATCCGCGCGGTCGCGGCCGCTCTCGCCGCGTCGAGGATGCGACGAGTGCCGGTGACGTTCGTCTCCTCCATCTCGCGGCGTCGCTCCGCGCTGACGCCGATCTCGTAGATCGCCGCGCCGTGTATGAGTGCGTCGCAGCCGCGGATCTTGCTGACCGCGCCGCTTGGATCGACGATGTCGCCCGCGACGAGCTCGCACCCGAGCGCGGTAAGCGCGCCGGCCCGCGATGGATTCCGCACGAGCGCCGTGACCGCATCGCCACGCGCGCGAAGTGCACGCACCACGGCGCCCATCACGAATCCGCTCGCGCCCGTAACGAACACCCTCATAGAGGGAATACTCTCGCGCCTTCGCGCGTTGCGGGATTCGTGACCGCTCCATACCGGATGCCCGCGCTCTTCATTGGACACGGAAGCCCAATGAACGCGCTCGTCACCAACAAGTGGACCGAGGACTGGAAGGCGCTCGGCGCGTCACTTCCTCGTCCGCGCGCGATCGTCGCGATCTCGGCGCACTGGTACACCGACGGCACCGGGGTCACGGCGGTCTCGACGCCGCGCACGATCCACGACTTCGGCGGCTTCCCGCGCGCGCTCTTCGAGGTCCAGTACCCCGCGCCGGGCGATCCCGATCTCGCAAAGGACCTCACCGAGATCCTCGCGCCGACGCCGGTCGTGCTCGACAGCTACTGGGGACTCGATCACGGCACGTGGTCGGTCCTCGTGCGGATGTTCCCAAAGGCCGACATCCCCGTCGTGCAGCTCAGCATCGACGGGACCGCGCCGCCCGAGACGCATCGAGCTCTCGGCGAGCGTCTCGCGGCGCTCCGCGACAAGGGTGTTCTCCTCGTGGGCAGCGGCAACGTGGTGCACAACCTCCGCGCGGGATTCGGCGATCAGGCGCCGGAATACGACTGGGCGAAGCGCTTCGACGAGAAGGTGCGCGAGCTCGCCGTGAGCGGCGACGCGGAACAGCTCGCGAGCTACGAACAGCTCGGTCCGGACGCGGAGCTCTGCGTGCCGACGCCCGATCACTACTACCCGCTCCTCTACACGGTTGGCGCGCGCCGTGAAGGCGACGCCGTTTCCTTCCCGACAGGTGGCCTGAACGGCGGCGTGTCGATGCTCGCGGTGAAGCTGGGCTGACGCGTCAGCGGAGGATGAAGCCCTCCGCGAGCGGATCGTCCGGCGCGATCAGGATCTCGCTCCGTCCGGTGATCCATGCGCTTCCTTCTATCTCGGGCACGACCGCGTCGTAGCCCTCCCAGCGCAGCTCGCGCGCGATCCGTCCGCTGAAGCGCGTGCCGATGATGCTCTCCACGACGAACGAACCGCCCGCGGCGAGACGTCCTCGCGCGCGCTCGATCGCGACACGTGCGGATACGCCTGTGCCCGTCGGCGACCTGTCGACCTCGCCCTCCGCGAAGATGCAGACGTTTCGCGAGTCGGCGCCCTGGCTGAGCGGCGGTCCGGTGAAGATCGTTCCGTACAGGAACGACAGGTCGGGCTCCAGCGGATGCCTGATCTCGCGCGTCGCCATCACCGCGCGTTTGATCGCGCTGCCGACGGCGATCAGATCGCGGAAACGCTCCGGCGTCATTTCGAGGCCGACGCTGGCGGCGTCGACGAACGCGTAGAACGCGCCGCCGAACGCGAGGTCGTAGCGCACCTCGCCGACGCCGGGCACCTGAACGCGGTCGTCGAGAGACACGACGAACGACGGCACGTTCTCGAAGGCGACACTGCGCACTCGCCCTCCGTCCAGGCGTGGGAACGCGGTCACGCGTCCCGCCGGCGTGTCGAGCCGAACAACCGCACGCTCGCTGAGAAGACCGACCTCGAGCGCGACGGTCACCAGGGCAATTACGCCGTGGCCACACATCGTGCTCCAGCCCTCGTTGTGCATGAAGAGGACGCCGGCGTCGCCATCGGGCGTGACGGGTTCGGTAGGTATTGCTCCATACATGTCGGCGTGGCCGCGCGGCTCGAACATGAGCGCGCGCCTCAGTCCGTCCAGCCGCTCGCGCGCAAACCGCCGCTTTTCGAGGATCGTGGCGCCTGGGACGGGGTCGACGCCGCCGGTCACCACCCGCAGAGGCTCGCCCGCGGCATGCGACTCCACGGTGAGGACGCGCCGCCAGGTTGGCGGCGGCCGCCAGGTCGGGGCTCGGTCGGAAGAAAAGGGCACGGCCGCGCCCGACGATACGAGCACCCCGGGGGATGGGGGGCAGGAGCCCCCCAATCGCCGATATCCCCTATTTGGCGTAGTGCAGGCGCTCCTGGTTAGGACAACACTGTCGGTGATGGACGACGACCTCCGCCTGCGCGCGATCGGCGCCCCTGGTGAATCCGATCCAGTGGTGTCCATCGAACCCGCCGATGCCGAAATGCACGAGATGCATCGGTCTGACCTCGACGCGCTCAAGGACGGGGCAGCGATGCTCTCGCAAGCCGGCAATCGCGTCGCAGCGCTCGCGGTGATGTGGTCCGCCGTCGCGATCGCGCCGACCGACCTCGGCGCGCATCGTCGTCTCGCGGCGATGCTCGCGAATGCCGGAGACATCGACGGGGCCGCGAACGAGTACGCGCGCTACATCGAGTTCATGATCCCGATCGGTGACGTCGGGCGGGCGACGATGGAGCTCGCGTATGGCGCGAAGGTGCTCGGCGGTCATG
>DATLPP010000266.1:0-12880 GCA_035535615.1 Candidatus Udaeobacter sp. | reverse complement strand
GCTTCGCCCGGGTGTGACCGGGCGCGAGGTACACGAGCTCGTGGAGGACATCATCTGGCAGGCCGGCTACGACACCCTTCGTCCGGGACAGAAGAAGGACCCGAGCGACCCGACGCCGCGCGGCTTCATCCATTCGACCGGTCACGGGGTCGGGCTCGAGATCCACGAAGCACCGGCCATCGCACGATCCGGTACAACGCCGCTCCTCGCGGGGGATGTCGTCACGATCGAGCCGGGCGTGTATGACCCGAAGATCGGTGGCGTTCGACTCGAGGACATGCTCGTCATCATCGAGAACGGCGCACGCAACCTGACGCAAGCACCGCGCGAGCTCGTCGTCTAAAACTGGAAGCCCTCCTCTTCGGCGTCGCCGCCGCGGTCGTGTGGGGATTCGCCGATTACGCGGCCGGGATCTGCGCGCGCCGCGTCGGTGCAGTGCGCACCGCCTTCGCGATGCAGTCGACCGGACTCGTCTCGTTCGCGATAGCCGTGTGGCTGCTCGGCCGTTGGCCCGCGTTCGACCCGGGGATGGTCCCGTTCGCGATCGCGCTCGGAGTGCTCGGCGTGATCTCGGTAGCCGCGCTGTACCGCGGGCTGGCGCTCGGTCCGGTCGCCGTCGTCGCGCCGGTCGTGGCGTCCTACGTGGTGATCACCGTGATCCTCGTGGTCATTTTCCTCGGCGAGCGTCTCACGACCGCGCAGATCGTCGCGGCCTCCGTGGTCTTCGTGGGCGTCGTCCTCACGTCGACCGACGCGCGCGAGCTCCGCGTGACGCTCGGACGGCCCGTCCCCGGTGTGCGGATCGGCCTCATCGCGACGCTCGGCTTCGGCCTGTGGAGCGCGGTCTTCGCGATCGCGACACGGCAGTACGCGTGGATCCCGATGATCCTGTTGCTTCGCGCGACCAGCTTCGTCTTCATCGGGTCATTCATCGCCGGGCGACGGATCGATCTTCGGGTCTTTCGAGCCCGAACCGCGCTCGTGCTCGGCACGATCGTCGGCGTTCTCGACACTCTTGCGAATGTGTTCTTCGCGCGCGGCATCGAATCCGGCTACGCGTCTTTGGCCGCGACAGGCACAGGGATGTACCCGATCGTCCCCGCGGTACTCGGGATGCTCGCGCTTGGCGAGCGTCTCGCGCCGAATCAGCTGGTGGGGATCGGTCTCCTTGTGATCGGACTCGCGACGCTCGGCGCGGTCAGCTAGGCGGCAAGCAACAGCAGCGGCGCGGCGCTCGAGCGCGCGACCTTCGTCCGGAGATATGCGACCGCCGCGTCGAGCTGCGGGTCGCCCTGCGCGCCGGTCGGCTGATCAACGACCTGGTCGGGAACGATCCCTTTACCGGGTCCATTGAGGTCCGCGCCGGTCTTCGCGTCCTGGATCTTGGTGATGGTGACGAGGAGGATGCCGCCGTCGGGAAGATCGCGCGGTTGCCCGGTCCCGACGCAGCCCGCGGTCTGTGTTCCCATGACAAAGCCCGCGCCGTTCGCACGGATCCCAGCGGCGATGATCTCGGCACCAGACGCGGAGTTCTTGTTCACGAGGACGACGAGCGGCTTTGGGCTGTCGATAAAGAAGCGGCGGTTCACGTCGAGTGCGGTGCGGTTGCCGTCACGGCCTGTCTGGTACACGAGCGTGCCCTGCCGGACGAAGATGCTCGCGATGTCGACCGCGGCCGAAAGATCTCCGCCCGGATCGCCACGAAGGTCGAGGATGAGGCCTCCGGCCCCGTTTGCATCCAGACGCTTCACGGCGTTGGACACCTCGTCGGAGACCGCGCCGACGAGCTGCGGCACTTCGATCCGGCCGATGTTGCCGTCGATCATCGTGTCCGTCTCCAGGGGAACCGAGAAACGCGCTCGGTTCAAAGTGAACGAGAGCGTTTGCTGTCCGCGGAGCACCCCGATGGTCACCGGCGTGCCCTCCGGCCCCTTGACCTTGTTTGCGACCTCTTCGGTCTGGAGGTTGGTGACGTCGACGGCATCGACGGTCACGATCTTGTCCCCGGCTTTGATGCCAGCCCGGTCGGCCGGAGTACCCGCATAGACTCGAACGACCTCAATTGGCACGTCCGCGCTGGCTTTGTTGATCTGGACACCGATGCCCGAAACCGGCGGCTGGGGCTGGTTGAAATTCTTCGCGCGGGTCGGGTCGAGGTAATAGGTGTGGCACTCGTTCATGGACTTCGCCATGCCGTCGACGGCGGCGCGCTCGAGAAGGGTTTTGTCGGCGTTCGGCGTGGCGGCAACGATCGCGTCGAGTCGGTCGGAGAACTTCGAGAAGTCGGACCAGGTGCTGCCGGTGAGGTTCAGGCCCGCGGACGGGAGCCCGCCGTCGGTAGCGCCCTCTTTTTTGGCTTCGGTGACGACGCCGTCGAGAGCGCCGGTCAAAAGCGTCTGCGACGTTGGCTTATCGACGTGCCGCTCGATGAGGACCTGGTACGCCGCCTCGGCCGTCTTGTAGGACGTGTTGGACGGGAGGAGCTCGCGCTGTAACTCCGCGGGGACGAGCGAACAAGCGGCCGCGATCAATGCGACGAGCGGCAGGAACGTGCGAAGGCGGATCAACGAGTACCTATCGAGGAGTCTACGGGTCGCCTAGGTCAGCAGTTCAGGCGACTTCGCTCGTTAAGAGCTTTCTTAAGCGACCGAGCGCTCGGAACTGAAGCGCGCGGATCGCACCCTCATTTTTTCCGAGGACCTGAGCGACTTGCCGGCTCGACATGTTCTCGACGAAGCGAAGAACGATGACTTCCTGTTGCTCCGTGGTCAGGTGCTTCACCGCGCCGCGCAATGCGTCGACCGCTTCACCGTGAACCGCGCGCTCGTGCGCGGTCGGTCCGTCTTCGGCGACGCCGTATGCGTTGTCGAGATCAACCATCGGCCGTTCGCGGCGGCGACGGTCGGTCACGGCGTTGCGCGCGATCGTGTAGAGCCACGCGAGGAACGATTTCCCCTGCCAGCGGTAGCGATGGATGTTCGCGAACGCTCGGGTGAACACCTCGCTCGCGAGGTCCTCGGCATCGGAGGGCTCGCGCACGCGATAGAGGAGATAGCGATAAACGGAATCGATGTGGCGGTCGTACAGCTCGGCGAACGCGACGCGGTCGCCCGACTTTGCGCGGGCGATCACATCCGGCACCGGTCCGGCGACCTCAAGTTGAAGCGCGGTGACCTTGGCGACGCTTGACCTCAAGCCGTCGTCACTTCCCTTCCTCACGTGCGCCAGGCGACCATATCGGCCCACGACCCTGTTCGCCAATGGCCCATGGGTACCAAAATCGTCCCAGGGGTACGGTCCAGACGTCCTGCACCGGGAAGGCTATGCCCGGAAGGAGCGCGCAGGCTTACCGCTCGGTTGTTCGATTGTCGGACGCGTGGCTCAGCAGTATTTCTTCTTCGCGAACGAGAGCCAGCCCTGATAGAAGGCGTCAGGCTCGACCTTGAAGACCTTCGGATAGTTCACGCGGTAGTCGACGTTGTCCTTGTACAGCGCGACGAGATCCCAGTAACTCCCCGATCCATACGTCGTGTACACGTATTCGATCATCGAGTTGGCGAGCGCGTAATAGTCGGCCGTGAGCTCCGGCGGCGTGTCGGGCTCCGTGGGGACGCCGTCGATAATCCGCTTCAGCGTGGGGACGCTGCTCGCGCAGACCGCCGCCACGATGTCGCCGCGACTGCGAGTCTTGGCGATGTAGTCGGGCCACCCCTCGATGAGCCACCAATCGAGGCGAACGGTGATGCTGTGGCTGAACTGGTCCTGCAGATAGTGAAGTCCCTCGTGCCGGAATATCGCCTGCTCGTAGTCCGATACGCGATCCAGGTTCGGCGAGAGCCAGAGCCGCCACACGCCGATGAACGGTGCGTGCTCGTCGCGGGTGTTCGCGAACGCGACGAACTGACACGCGACGATGCCGGCCGTCTCGCGCGTCGGGATCAGCTTGACCGAGTACTGATCGCGGATCGTGGAGTTCGCGTACGGCGTCAGGAAGTCTCTCGTCGCGGCCGCCTCATGGCCCACCGAATCGACGACATCCTCGTCGATGCCCCAGTAGTCGACCCTGACGCCCTCGACGACTCGTGAGTGTTCGCCTCCGAGCTCCTCGACCTTCGGCTCGGTCAGCACCCAGCGATCCCCGTCAGGCCGGAAATAGAGGCGCTCCACGCCGCTCGATCGGTCCTGCACGTATGCGCGGACGTAACCGTCTCCATAGGGCTCGACCTTGATCACGTTCACGGCCGCGGGTCCGAAGCCCTGCCGCGCCGCGCCATCGAAGGTCTCCTGCTGGCATCGGCGGAAGGCCGGTCGCGAGAGGTCGACGGTCGCTTGGAATGCATGCAGGTCCTTGAAAATGAGCGCTCCTTGCCGGCGCTCGAGGACATCGGCGATGTCCGATTTGGTCCGCTCGTCGATCGCAATGGTGGTCGTTCCTGATGAGGCCTGCGGCGCGGGCGGGGCGGTACAGCCGCAGATCAGGATGAGCGCGAACGCGGCAACGAGCCGCAGGGTCAGCCCCCCGCGATCTTCTGCTGAAGAATTTCGATCGCCTTGGCCACGGCGGTAGCGTCGTCGGCCTGCACATCAGGGGGGACGCCGACGTTGTTGTAATGGAACCCGGTTGCCGCGCCGACGATTTCGCCGACGACTACTGACATGAGACCGCCGCCTGGCATTTGGAACTCGTCCGCCGTGCCCGCGCACCCGGTTGTCTTCTGACCTACGACGGTTGCGCGTTTGCCCTCCCTCAGGTCGATGATGAAATGCTCCGACCCCGACGCTGTCCGGTCATTCGCCACGATCACCATCGGAAGCTGGAACGCCTCGGGGAGCCGCAGGTCTTTGTTGGCCGTCTTGGTACCTGCGTTTCCCGTCTTGACCGTCTGAACCTGGGTCGCCTCCCCGTTCAGGAAGAGGCTCGAAAGGTCGACCGGGAAGCCGCCGAGGTTTCCGCGCAGATCGATCAGCCACGCCTTCGCGCCTGCAGCCCGCGCTTTCTCCAGGATCGCGCGGAACGTGTCATTCAGGTGGTAGGTCCCGTTGTTGACCCATGCGTGGAAAGTGATGTAGGCGATGCCGCCGGGCAGCATCTTTCCGGTGAGCCCCGCCTCGTCCGGCCCTCCCAGGCTCGTGCCCTGGGTCGGGACGATCGCGTCCGTGCCCTTCGGAATGAATTCCAGGGAATGGGCGACGTTTCCCGCGGCCGTCACGTAGAAGGTGTGGCAGTCGGGACTCGCGCTCATCATGCCCACAATCGCCGCATCGGCGATGCGGTCGGAGGAGAGTTGAGCGCGCCCGGCGAGCTCGCTAACCGCGGCCGCGAACTTGGTGAAGTCAGTGGTCTGCGGCTGGTCGACGTCCTGAAACTCCGGGATGGCGACATCGTCCTTGCCACCAGCGGAGCGGACGGCCGCCTTGACTCCGGCAAAGGCAGCCTCAAGAGCTTTCTTGCTGGTGACGTGGTGAACGTCGTCATCGACAAAGCCGCTGTACGCGAGGTCGAGCTTGGATCGCTTGATATCGATGGTTTTTGAGGGGGAGCCCGTCGAGCTTATGGGGCCGCTTGTAGAACACGAGACGGCAACGACCGCCGCCGTCATCAGCACTACAACCGCATGGCGCATCGATCCAAGGATACGGGGCGCTAGTCGGCGGGAGTGCTCACTTTTGCGGGCGCGTGCTGGGCACGCCAGTCCGCGGGTGAGGCGCAGAAGCCTTCGTAGTCGATGTAATCGGTGATCGTCGGATGCTCGCCGCAGACCGGGCACGCCGGATCGCGACGTAGATGGACCTCGCGGAAGCTCTCCTCGAGCGCGTCGTAAAGGAGGTACCGCCCGACGAGCGGCTCGCCGATCCCGAGCAGCAGCTTGATCGCCTCGGTCGCCTGCAGCGTCCCGATGACTCCCGGCAGGACTCCGAGGACTCCGGCCTCCGCGCATGACGGGGCGAGCTCGGGTGGAGGCGGCTCAGGAAAGAGACATCGGTAGCACGGACCCTCGAAGGGCTTGAAGACGGTGACCTGGCCCTCGAAGCGGAAGATCGATCCGTGCACGACCGGGATGCGGTGCTTCACGGATGCGTCGTTCAGGAGATAGCGGGTGGGGAAGTTGTCGGCGCCGTCGATCACGACGTCGTAGCCCTCGATGATCCGGTCGATGTTCGCGGCGGTCAGACGCTCCTCGTACCCGACGACCTTCACGTCGGGATTCAGAGCCTCGAGCGTTCGCTTCGCGGATGAGACCTTCGACTCACCGATGCGGTCGGTGGTGTGAAGGATCTGCCGTTGCAGGTTGCTGAGGTCGACCACATCCGAGTCGACGATGCCGAGCGTGCCGACACCAGCGGACGCGAGGTAGTACGCGGCCGGGGATCCGAGGCCGCCCGCGCCGATGAGCAAGACCTTGCTGTTCAGAAGCTTCTGCTGGCCGGCGTCCGCGACTTCGGGAATTAGCAGATGACGCGAGTAGCGCTGCGCTTGGTCCGGCGTGAAGCTCGCCGGGGTCTCCCACGGCTTCCCGGAATCCTTCCAACGGTTGAAGCCACCGGCCATCGAGATCACGTTCTCGTAGCCGAGCTTCTGCAGCGTGTCCGCGGCCATCGCCGAACGCACACCCGCGGCGCAGTAGAGGATGGTCGTCTTCTCCTTTTCGGGAAGGCGGTCCTCCGCCCACTGCTCGAGATAGCTCTTCGGCACGTGGACGGCGCCGGGGATGTGCCCCGCGTTCCATTCGTCCTTCTCGCGGACGTCGCCGAGCTGCACGTCGCCCGCGCGGATCAGGTCCTGGACCTGCTCCGGCGTCGCTTCGTGAATACGCTTCTTGACGTCGGCGAAGAAGTCGCGATATGTCGGCATTCGAGCTCCCTTGCGCTCAATGCTAAACCGACCTGTGCGCTCGGAAATTCCCGGTATGCTCGGATTCCCCCGTGGAGACGTTGTCTTTCGACCTGCTTCAGTTCCTCTACCACCTGGCCCTCGCGATCCTCGTCGGTGGGTCGCTCGTGCTCGGCACTGCTGTCGCGCCCGCTCTCTTCACCTCGTCACGGTCGCGATCGGACGCGGGCACGCTGTTTGGCAACGTCCTCGCCCGATTCGACGGCCTCGCGATCTTCTCGGTGGTCGTCCTAACCATCACGAGCGTCCTGAAGGCGCTCGGGTTCGAGGTGACGGGCGCGCCGGACACCCGCCTGGTGCTCCGGTGGGTCGCGCTCGCGGTTCTCTCGTTCGCGACCCTGTATTCGAGTGCGTGGGCGAATCCGGTCGCACGGCAGATCCGCGCCGCAACACCCGGATTCGACGAACAGCCACAGAGCTCGCCGGTGCGTGTCGAATTCGCGCGACTGCATCAGCGTTCGCGCCGAGCGATGTCAGTTGCGGTGGTCTCTGGGCTCCTTGCGCTCTTCCTGGGATAAGGCCGCCTCGTTCCCCATGCGACGCGCGATCTCGGCGAGCAGCTCGGCGTCGCTCACCTCGGCGAGCGCGCTCTCGACGCGGCCCGCATCTTCGTCATCGGATACGACTTCGTCGTCGGATCCGGTGTCGTTGCTGATGGCCGCCTCCTGGCACTTCCGGCAGACGACATCCGCGGTTCCGACCACCTCCGCCGGGACGTACACCTCCGGAAAGGACGCGCCACGGACCCAGTTCGTGGTGCTGGTCGCGTCGGTCGCGCCGCATTTGGGCTCGAGCTCGGACGCGCCTTTCAGATGGATGAGCCTCGGTTGACCATTCACCGTGACACCTCCACGCTCGATCGCAATGGCCGCTGAGTATCGCGGACCGCGCGTCGCCCGCGCGCCGACGCTCTCCAAAGACGTCGAGCGAGCGCTGACTCGTCATCGCAAGCGGATCGGCGCGCGTCACGCCGTGAAGACCGCCGACGCGCTGGTGCGCATGGTCGACGATCTCGGCTTCTGCTTCGCTTTCACCGGCGAAGCCGCGTACCCGATCCCGGCGGCCTTCGATCACCTCGACACGCGCAGCGATGGCCGGAAGTGGGAATGGATGTGGGGATGGAAAGACGAGCTCGCCGAGAAGAAGCGCCTCTATTACGGAAAGCTCCTCGTCAAGAAGCCGACGTTCGTCTCGATGAAGATGTTGCCGGTCTTTTACGCGACCTTTGGCCGGGCCGGCGAGGCCGACGACCATCTCGAGGACGTGCGCGCGGGCCGGCTCTCAGAGATTGCGCGGCGCGTGATCGAGTTCCTCGCCGTGAACGGTGAGACGCAGACCAAACGGATGCGTTCTGCCCTCGGCATCACCTCGAAGGACGGCCGCGCTGACTATTCCAAGGCGATCGAGGAGCTGCAGCGGCTCATGTACGTCGCGCGGGTGCGCGCGGTGGGCGAGGGCCGTGAGGATTACAACTACACGTACGACCTGTTCGTGCATCGCTACCCTGAAACGGTCCGTGCCGCCGCGCGCGCCACGTCCGCGGACGCCATGAGCGCGCTGCTCGCTCATCTTCTAGCGCTTGCCGGTGGCGTGAGCGAGGCCAAGGTCACGAAGCTCTTTGATTGGAGCGAGGATCGCGTCACTCATGCCGCACGACGACTCGAGCTGAAAAAAGCGCTCGTCCGAGCGGACGGCTTGCTCGTACTTCCGACGCTAGGATAGGCCGGCCCCGTGGATATTCATCAGCTCCGCTCGTGGATCTTCGAGCTGTACGAGCCACTCGAGAACGAACGCCAGTACATCGTGTACGACGAGCAACGCGGGAACCTCCTCATCGACGCACCGCCATTCAGCGAACGTGCGCTGAGGCTTGTGCGCGGCGCGGGACCCGCGTCGTTGCTGGTGGCGACGAACGCTGCGCGCGCCGCCGACGCCGGCAAATACCGCGAGGCGCTCGGTCTGCAGGTGGCGGTCCACGCGGACGATGCGAAGGCCATACCCGGTGGTCCCGACCTCGTTCTCGGCGACGACGAGCTCGTCCGACCCGACGCTCGCGCGATCCGCGTGCATGCGAACGGGAACGGCGCGACGGTGCTTCTTTTGCGAAAGGCCGGCGGAGTCCTGGTGTGCGGCGATCTCGATCTCGCGAGTGACGCCGCGCGAGCCCTTCTGCCGCTGAACTTTTCGGTTGTGCTGTCGGCGCGGCGGTCCCCGATGTGGAACGCCGGAAAGGACAACCTCCTCACGCTCCAGGACGAGCTCCCCAAACCGCGCAAGCAGTTCGGCATCCTCCTGCAGGCTCCGTGGGATCGCTCCTACAAAGGACGCCTCGAAGACAAGCTGGTCCCGCACGATCCGATCGTGCCCCGAGAGGTGACTGCGCCGCGCGAAGCCGCGATGGGTCCCGAAACCCTCGTCGTCGCGAGTGCGGCGCGCGAGCTCGTGGAAAGGCCTCGTCGGCCCTTACCCGCGGGCGCAGCCGCGGCAGCGAGCGGCGCCGCACAGGCGTCGGCCAAAGAAACCAAGCGCCCCAAGAGCTTCGCCGAGGACTGGGATGCGCGAGGTACTGCGCGGCCGCCGACGACCATCGCGAATCCGGCTACGGATATCCAGCCACCTCCGCCCGTCGTCGCACCGCGCTCGATCGGGGCTCGGTATCGCCGCCTTTCGGTGGAGGAGCTCGCGGGCGTCCCGTACGTGGACTACATCTGGGGCGGCATCGACCTGTCGCCGGACGGCAGCGAGGTCGCGTTCTCCTGGAATCGCTCGGGGACGTTCGAGATCTTCAGCGCCCCGCTCGATGGAGAGCGCATCTTCCAGCTGACCGAGGCGAACGAGCGATCGGTCTGGCCCCGCTGGTCTCCCGACGCGAAGCAGCTCGCGTTCTTGCGGGATCGTGGCGGGGACGAGCGTTTCGACATCTGGTTGGTCGACCGCGACGGCGAGCACGAGCGCAATCTCACGAACGAGCCGGGTGTGACGCATCGCGACATCGCGTGGTCTCCCGATGGCACGAAGCTCGCGTACACCGCGAACGCCACAGGTAAGAGCTTCGCCGTCCACCTGATCGACGTCACGACCGGCGCGAAGCGTGCGCTCACGGACGGCGTTCGCGACGATCTCCAGCCGCGATGGTCCCCGGACGGCACTCTGCTCGTTTTCTGGTCGCGCCGAGAGGAGATCCGCACGAACGCGGATCTCTACGTCGTCGCGGCGAGCGGCGGCGACGCGACTCGCCTGGAAACTCGCGGAGGGGTCGATGGAGAGTCGATCGATCCGCGCTGGTCACCAGACGGAACGCGGATCTCGTTCACCACGGACACCCGCGGACGGCAGGAGGTCGCGGTCGCGACATACGCCGAGCGCGAGATCGGGCGGATCGAGCGCATGACCGACAGCATTCACGACGAATACGGCGCGGTATGGCGGCCCGACGGACGCGGGCTCGCGTATCTCCACAACGAAGATGCCGCGGTCTCACTCCGCAGGGTCTTCGCCGTTTCGCACGCCGACCATGCCGTGTCCGACATCCCCGGCATGCACGCCTGGCCCGATATCGGTCCCGACAGCGACGCCACGGCATTCCTGTTCTCGAGCCCGTCGCGTCCCTGGGATGTCTTTGTGACGCGAGAGCGCGCGATCGAAGCGCGCGCGATCACGCGTTCGCTGCCCGCCACGATCGACCCCGAGACGCTCGTCGAGCCCTCGCACCTGCGGTATCCGGGTGCGAACGGCGAGGATGTGCCCGCGCTTCTCTTCCTCCCGTACGCCGAGGCTCTGCGGGGTGAGACGATCCCACCCGCGATCATCAACATCCACGGTGGGCCGACGTCGCAGCACCACCGCGAGTGGAACGTCGCCACGCAGGTCTTCGTCAACGCCGGATTCGTCGTCCTCGAGCCGAACCCGCGGGGATCGACCGGGTACGGCAAGAAGTGGCGCGAAGGGAATCGCCGCGACTGGGGCGGCAAGGATCTCGAGGACGTCGCGCGCGGCGCCGCGTGGCTCGGCGATCAGAAGCTCGCCGACCCGGCGCGGATCGGGGTGTACGGCGTGAGCTACGGCGGATATCTCACGCTCATGTCGCTCGCACTCCGTGGCGACCGCTTCGCCGCGGGCGTGTCGGTCGTCGGGGTCGTCTCGTGGAAGACCATGGTCGAGACCACGCGCGGGGACCTGCGCGAGTACCTGCTTCGCGAGCTTGGCGATCCCGCAAAGGACGCGGACCTGTACCGCGAGCGCTCGCCGCTCACCCACGCATCGAAGATCCGCTCGCCGCTCCTCGTCCTGCAGGGTGAGAACGACCCGCGCGTACCGCGCAGTGAGGCCGAGCAGGTGGTGAAGGCGTTGCGCGACAGCGGAAAGCCGCATGAGTACCACGTGTATCCCGGCGAGGGGCACGGGTTCCGCACGACCGAGAACCGCATCGACGCACTCCGTCGCGCGCTCGACTGGTTCGACCGGCACCTGCGGCACGCGTGAGCGCCGACGCGGTCGTCGTCGGCTCGGGGCCGAACGGGCTCTCGGCCGCGATCGAGCTCGCGCGCAAGGGCCATTCCGTCACCGTGTACGAAGCGAACGAGACGATCGGCGGCGGCTGTCGCTCCGCTGAGCTGACCCTTCCCGGATTCGTGCACGACATCTGCTCCGCTTTCCATCCGCTCGGCGCCGCGTCGCCTTTCTTCCGCGAGCTCGATCTCTCCCGCGAGGGACTCGAGTGGATCGAGCCACCCGCGGCGCTCGCGCATCCGCTCGATGACGGGACGGCTGTCCTCCTCGAGCGGTCGATCGACGCGACGGCCGCGAACCTCGGCGGCGATGGGCGGGCGTATCGAAGGCTTGTCGCGGGCCTCGTGCCCGAATGGGACCACCTTGCCGCCGACGCGCTCGGACCACTCATCCGGATACCGCGGCATCCCTTCGTCATGGCACGGCTCGGCCTGCCGGGCGCGCTGCCCGCACGTCTTCTCGCGCGCCTCGCGTTCAGCGGCCAGCGTGCGCGCGCGCTCTTCGCCGGCCTCGCCGCGCACTCGGTGTTGCCGCTCGACGCGCCACTCACCGCGTCGTTCGCCCTGATGTTCGCGGTAGCGACGCACGTGGCGAACTGGCCGCTCCCGCGCGGCGGATCGCAGCGCATCGCCGACGCACTTGCGGCGCGACTGCGCTCGCTCGGCGGGACGATCCAGACCGGCCACCGCGTGCGCACTCTCGATGAGCTCGGGTCCGCTCGCGCCTACCTGTGCGACGTGACACCGCGACAGCTCGACGAGATGGCCGGTCCGCGTTTGTCCGACCGCTATCGCCGGAGGCTTCGCTCATTCCGATACGGGCCCGGCGTGTTCAAGCTCGACTACGCGATCGACGGCCCGATCCCGTGGCGCGCGAAGGATTGCCTCCGCGCGGGCACGGTGCACCTCGGCGGGACGCTCGACGAGATCGCCGAGAGCGAAGCGCAAGTCGCCCGTGGCACGCCCGCGGAGCGTCCGTTCATCCTGGTCGGCCAGCAGAGCCTCTTCGATCCGTCACGCGCCCCCGCCGGGAAGCACACCGTGTGGGCGTACTGCCACGTACCGAACGGCTCGACGTTCGACATGACCGAGCGGATGGAGGCGCAGTTCGAGCGCTTTGCGCCGGGATTCCGCGACCGCATCCTCGCGCGTTCGGTCATGGGTCCGACCGAGGTGCAAAGCCACAACGCGAACTACATCGGCGGCGACATCGGCGGTGGCGCCAACACCATGTTCCAGTTCATGACGCGCCCGTTCTTCCGCCTTGACCCCTACGCGACCTCCGCGCGGGATGTCTATCTGTGCTCGTCGTCGACTCCTCCGGGCGGGGGAGTCCACGGGATGTGCGGTTATCACGCGGCGCGGAGCGCGATCCGACACGCGCTTTCGTAGAGGGCACATCCCCCGGAAGGCCGGTTTTCAAAAGGTTTCGGCACATACCCTTGGCGAGGTGAAGGACAAAGGGAAGGGCGCGGAAAAC
>DATLPP010000265.1:0-3473 GCA_035535615.1 Candidatus Udaeobacter sp. | reverse complement strand
CCTGCCCGACGCGAGCTTCGCGGGCCAGCAGGACACGATCCTTGGTGTTGCCGGAGAGGACGCCGTCCTCGATGCGGTCCGCAAATGCTGGGCGTCCCTCTGGAACGACCGCGCCGTCGCGTATCGGAAGACGCACGATGTCCCCGCGGGCGGCCTGCGCCTCGCGGTCGTCGTGCAGCGAATGGTCGAGGCGGAAAGCGCGGGCGTGCTGTTCACCGCCGATCCGATCACGGGGCGAAGGCGGCGCGCCGCGATCGAGGCGGTGCGCGGTCTCGGCGAGCAGCTCGTGTCCGGCGCGGTAAACCCCGACCACTTCATGGTCGACACGAGGTCGGGCGCCGTGCTCGAGCGACGCGGCGACATCCTGAGTGACGCGCAGCTGCGCGACCTTGCCGCGGTCGGCGCCCGCATCGAGGAGCACTTCGGGCGGCCGCAGGACATCGAGTGGGCCATCGACAAGGACGGAAAGCTCTGGATCGTTCAGTCGCGCGACATCACCACGCTGTACCCGATCCCGGCCACGGCGCCACAGAACGACGATGACCTGCGCGTGTACTTCTCCGCGAACGTGGCGCAGGGCGTGTTCGATCCGTTCACGCCCATGGGCCTGCAGACGTTCCGGCTTCTGAGCTCCGGGTTGGCCGCGGCGATCGGTCGCCCGGTGCGCGATGCGGCCGCGGGCGCGCCGCTCTACGCGGAGTCCGCGATGCGAGTGTTCATCGACCTGACGCCGGTGCTCCGAAATCCGTTCGGCAGGGAGCTGCCGGCACGCGTGGTGAGCGTGATGGAGTTTCGGAGCAAGGCGATCTTCGACAAGCTGCTCGAAGATCCGCGGCTGCGTCCGCGGGGGTCCGCGTCACGGTCCCGTTTTCGGGTGGTCGGTGCGGTACTGCATACCGGCGCACCGCAGAACGCGGTTCGCGCGATGCTGCGGCCGGACGCGACACGGAAGCGAATCCTGGCCGAGATGGATCAGGGCCTTGCGGACGTCCGCATACCCGAGACGCCCGCCGAGCGGGTCGACGCGTACGAGAATCTCATCCTTACATTTCCGGCGAGATTCTTTCCGCGGATGGTCGGCATGGTCGTCCCGGGCGTCCTGAGCTATGCGCTCGCCAATCGTGTGCTCGGATCTCACGCAAAACCAGGCGAGATGCAGACTGTGCTTCGCGGCCTGCGGTACAACCCGACGACCGAGATGGACCTCGATCTGTGGAACATCGCACGCGCGGCGCGCCAGGACGCCGGCTCGCGCGATGCGCTTGACGCGCGTAGTCCCGCGGAGCTCTCGGCGCAGTACCGAGCGCGCTCGCTCCCGCCCCTCCTGCAGCGAGAGATGACGAGCTTCCTCGAGCGCTACGGGCACCGCGCGATCGCCGAGATCGATCTCGGCGTCAAACGCTGGTCCGAGGACCCGGCGCACCTCCTGGGTGCGATCGCCAACTACATACGCCTCGGGGACGAGGCGACCGCACCCGACGTGCAGTTCGCCCGCGGCGCGCGGGAAGCCGAAGCGATGATCAAGACGCTCGCCTCGCGTCTGCATGGACCCCGACGCATCGTCCTCCGTTTTCTGCTGGGACGGGTGCGCCTTCTGAGCGGGCTGCGCGAGCAACCGAAGTTCCAGATCATGCGCGTCTTCGCTCTGGGCCACGCACTCATTGCGCCGGTGGGGGCCGAGCTCGCGGACCGGGGGCTACTCGACACCGCCGACGATGTGTTCTTCCTCACGCTGCCGGACCTTCGCCGCGCGATCGCCGGGGAGGACCTACGCAGCGTGGTAAAGGAACGCCGCGAGGTCTATCGGCGCGAGCAGGGCCGTCGTCACATCCCGCGCGTTCTTCTCTCCGACGGCACTGACGCCGAGACCGAGCTGCCCGCCGCGACCGATGGCGGCATCCGTGGGACGCCGGCTTCTCCCGGCATCGCACGCGGCATCGCGCGAGTGATCCTCTCGCCGGTCGGTGCTCGCCTGGAACCCGGAGAGGTGCTCGTCGCCCCGTCGACCGATCCGGGCTGGACGCCGCTCTTTCTCACAGCGGGCGCGCTCGTCATGGAGATGGGCGGGATGATGTCGCATGGCGCCGTCGTGGCGCGCGAGTACGGCATCCCCGCCGTCGTCGGAGTGCCCGACGCGACAGGTCGCATCGCGACCGGTGAGCACGTCACGGTCGACGGCTCAGCGGGAACAGTCGCAAAAGAAGTGTCCGCGGTCTAAGCGGCCTTGCTGCCCCAACCCGGGTGGCGGTGCTCCCCACGAGAGCATTCGAGGCAGTAGTACGCGCCGTCCATGTAGCGTCCGAAGGGAACAGTTTTGTCGCAGCACGCGCACTGGTAGTAGAAGAGTCGCTCAAGGACTCGGAACATCGCGAGACCTCCGCCGTGATCACGCGGAGCCGGCGAGGTTAGCTGTCGGGCTCGGGCGGCGTGCTTAGCGCCCCTCCTGCGTGCGCAGGATTCGCCCCGGTGGTGGTTTCCCCGCTCCTGATGGATTAGGCCGTGGGCCAATGGTAGTGGGCCGAATCACCGACACCGCATCGCCCGTTACTGATTGAAACGATTTCCCCCATAGAGGGGAGACCGGCCGCCCCTAAACTCCGGCGAGCGCCAACTAGACGAGCGGGAGTGTTGAAAAGATGGCATTACTGGAGCGCGTGCCCCAAATGGCGCCGGCCGCGACGTCATCCGCGGAGGCTCCCGCCCCGATCGCACCGGTCGCGATCGAGGAGACCGGGCTCACCCAGGGGTTCATCGCCGACCTCGTCCTGAAAATCCTCTACCAGAAGGGTCAGGCCACCGCAGCCGACCTGGCGGACGTGATTTGCCTACCCCTCGCCAAGATCCTCCTGGCCATCCTCGAGTTCCTCAAGGCCGAGCACCTCGTCGAGGTCAAGGGCAGCTCGGGCACGGCGGCCGCGACCTACATCTACGTCATCTCCGCGAAAGGGCAGGAGCGCGCGCGCGAAGCGTTCGCCAAGAACGGCTACGTCGGGGCCGCACCGGTCCCGCTCCCGGCGTACGTCAATCGCGTTCGCGCGCAGTCCATCGGGAGCATGCAGGTCACGTTCGACGAGATCCGCAAGGCGCTTCAGCACCTCGTCCTCCCTGAGAAGACCCTCCGCCAGCTGGGCCCAGCGATCAACAGCGGTCGCTCGATCTTCCTCTTTGGCCCTCCAGGCACCGGGAAGTCCTCGATCGCGGAAACGCTCGCCACGATGCTTCGCGGAAGCATCGTCCTGCCGTATGCGATCCTCGTCGGTCAGCAGATCATTCGCGTCTTCGACCCATCGCGGCACCGTCCTTTGGTCGCGCTCGATGCACGGTTCGACCGCCGCTGGGTCCCGGTCGCACGTCCGTTCGTCGAGGTCGGTGGCGAGCTCACGCTCGAGGACCTCGATCTCACGTTCGACGCCAACTCGAAGGTGCACGAGGCGCCGTTCCAGATGAAGGCGAGCGGCGGCGTGCTGCTCATC